>DUGU01000054.1 GCA_013331215.1 Methanoregulaceae archaeon | reverse complement strand
TGTAGTCCAGGGCCATGGGGACGAGTTCGCCCCGGACGAACCCGCCCTTCGGGTTGTTGAATGCACCGAGGGCCTTCTCCCTGCCGTTCTCCCGCGCGTACGCGACCGCGCTCCTGACGTAGGCGACGAGGTCGCTCACGTTCGCCTTCGCGCCGGTCGTGTTCAGGACCGTCGACGGGAAGACCTCGCCCTCGGATGCGTAGAACCCGGCCGCCACGTAGTACGTGCCGTCGACGTCCTCGACGACCGTGAGCTTGGGTTCGGCGACGGCGTTGTTCCTGGGGTTGGGGTAGTTGTAGCTGACGAGACCCCGGCCGAACCGGGCGGTCTCGCCGAGCTTCAGCACCAGGGGGATCCCGAAGGTGTCGGTCATGTTCGAGATGTCGGTGCCGACGCTCGCGGGCTCCGTGGGGTCCGCGAGCAACGTGCCGTTGTAATCGACGGCGAAGACGTGGACGTTTCCGGAGACGAACGACCCGTTCCGGTTGCTGAACGCGGCAACCGCCCTCTCTCTCCCGTTCTCCCGGGCGAAGGAGGCGGCCCGCTCGACGAACGCGATGAGGTCGGGGGTGGTGGTGATCGCGGCGGGCGGGGTCGCGGGAACGGTGACCGCGGAAGTGACGGCGGGCGTGGTGTTGGCGGGCGGGCTCTGGACGCAGCCGGCGAACAGCGCCGTGGCCGCGATGAGGGCGACGAGGAGGAGGGTTCGAGGAGCCATGAGATACGGTACAACCGGCGGATAAAAAAAGGGGTGGTGATTGCATTGGGCGATGCACGAACACCGGTGCCGGGCCCTCTTCAAGGGCCGCACTCACTCTCCGGATCGCTGCGGAGGATGCGGGACCGGGGCGGTCCTCGACGTCACGGAAGGATCGCGAAGACGCGTGCGGGGAACCCCGACCCTCCCTCCGGCTTCGGGACCGAGACCACCACGAGGGCGCCCGCCTCGGGCACCCGGTCGAGGTTCGCCAAGAGCTCGATCTGATAGTGGTTCGTGGAGAGGAGGTAGAGCTCGAGCGAGAAGTCGTCCCGGGACGCGGCCGTTCCGGGGTCGGTGTCGGTCGTCTCGTGGCCCGAGGCCGTGATCCCGCGCTCCTCGTAGAGGTACCGAAGGACCTCCCCGCTCCACCCGGGATAGTGGGAGATGCCGTCCTGCCCCCGGTTCTCCATCGCAGACCCGTCGGGCCACCGCTTCGACCAGTCCGACCGGAGCGCGACAAAGGA
Source organism: Methanoregulaceae archaeon (assembly GCA_013331215.1). Lineage (GTDB taxonomy): Archaea > Halobacteriota > Methanomicrobia > Methanomicrobiales > Methanospirillaceae > UBA288 > UBA288 sp11384u. The sequence goes on along the minus strand of DUGU01000054.1, from coordinate 16,075 downwards.
GCCGTTCGGGACAGGTCCGTGTCTGCTCTCCCATTCCCGGACATCCGCGAGCGTCACCGTGTAGTCGGGGTTCCGGGCCGCCTGCTCGTGGATATCGAGGACGACGAGCGGGAGGATCATCTCGTGGAGCCCGATCTGGTCGACCGTCCTGAGGCCCTCGACGAAGTGGGCCGGCGGGTCCATATGGGTTCCCCACTGCCCGACATGGGTGAAGGACTGCGCGAAGAACCCGCTGCCCAGCGTGCCGTTCCCGGGGCGATAGTCGTAGAGGGTGGTCCGGTTCTCATCGGGAAAGCCGGGCCAGCGCGGGATGCCGGGGCCGAAGGCATGGGTGAGATCGACGTACTCCCGGGACTGGAGGGTCTGCAGGACCCGGTCGAGGGACGGCTCCCGCTCGACGGCGAAGGCTCCGCCGAGGAGGAATGCGGCGATGACGGCAAGGACGGCGATTGCGGCGGGGATGGCGACGCGCGGGTTCATGGCACCGGCTCCATGGTCTCTTCAGAGGGCCGGATCAAATGCTCATTTCGCGGGACGATGAACGCTTCGGTCCATGCCGATCGGCAGGCGCGGAATCCGTGCTCGGGAGGACGGAGCCCCGGGCATCGGATGTCGCCGCGAACAGAACTCCTGAAATGGCGACGAACGGGCTCTCCCGTCCCGACGGACGACGCTCTCTCCCGACCTGTCGATCGACCCGGGACGCGGCCCTCAGCGGACCGGCACGGCGCGCACGGGGACGGGGCCGGATAACCGTAACATTGATCAGCATCCTCGATAAGACGCTGGGTACAACGTGCCGGCTCCCGTCAGTTCCCCACCGCGATCCGGAGACGACCCGGCCGTCTGCCGAACGCCGCCGCCGGCCCCGTCGACGACCGAGAAGCGGATCGTCCTCCTTATCGCGCTCCTTGCCGGGTTCATCACCCCCTTCGACGGTTCGGCCGTGAACATCGCCCTGCCCCTGATCGGCGCCGAGTTCCACATGGACGCGGTCGCCCTCTCGTGGATCGCGACCGCGTACCTCCTCGCCACCGCGGTCTTCATCGTTCCCTTCGGCCGGCTCGCCGACATTCACGGGCGGAAGCGGGTCTTTCTCGTGGGAATTACGGTCTTCACCGTCGCGTCGTTCGCCCAGACCCTGGTCCCCTCGACGGCCGCCATGATCGCGGTCCGGGCGCTCCAGGGATTCGGCAGCGCGCTGATCTTCGGGACCGCCATCGCGATCCTCACGTCGGTCGTCTCGAAGCAGGAACGCGGGCGCTGGCTCGGATACTACATCACCGCCGTCTACCTCGGGCTCACCATCGGACCGTTCCTCGGCGGTCTCCTGACCGCGCAGTTCGGGTGGCGCTCGATCTTCCTGATCAACGTCCCCATCGGAGCGGTTGCCATCATCCTCGTCGTGGCGAAGCTGAAGGGAGAGTGGGCCGAGTGCCGCGGCGAACGGTTCGACCTCGTCGGGTCCGTGCTCTACGGCCTCGCCCTGGTCGCGATCATGTACGGCCTCTCGGAGCTGCCCGCCCCAGTCGCCGCCGGGCTGATCCTCGCCGGGCTGGCCGTCCTCGCGGCATTCATCCGGTACGAGTTCCGGTCGCCGTCGCCGGTCCTCTCCATGAACCTCTTCGTCGGAAACCGGGGTTTTCTCTTCTCGAACCTGGCCGCGCTGATCAACTACAGCGCGACCTTTGCGGTCACCTTCCTCATGAGCCTCTATTTCCAGTACGCCAGGGGCTTCTCGCCCGTGCTCGCCGGCTTCGCCCTGGTCCCCCAGTTCCTGCTCCAGATGCTCGTCTCGCCGTACGCGGGCCGGCTCTCGGATCGCATGGAGCCGCGAATCGTCGCTTCGATCGGGATGGGGCTGACCGTGCTCGGTCTCGGGCTGCTCACGGTCCTCTCTGAGACGACTCCGCTCTGGTACATCATCGCCTGCCTCGTCCTCCTGGGGCTCGGGTTCGGCCTCTTCTCGTCGCCGAACACGAACGCGATCATGAGCGCGGTCGACCGGCGGCACTACGGCGTCGCTTCCGGCATGAACGGGACCATGCGCCTTCTCGGGCAGATGCTCTCGATGGGCGTCGCGATGACGATCTTCTCTATCGTGATCGGCCGGGTGGAGATTACCCCGCCGTATTACGACGCGTTCGTCGGAAGCGTCCGGATCGCGTTCCTCGTCTTCACGCTCCTCTGTCTTGCCGGCGTGGGTGCCTCGCTCGCGAGAGGCGGGACGCGCTGAGGTCGATCCGCCGCAATGATCCGCCTCCCGGCGGTACCGGCCGGGTCCCGCCCCGGGAGGTCTCGGGGGCGACGGGCACAGGAGAGTGGGCCGCTCGGCAGGGAGGCACCGTCCCTTCCCCCACGGCGCGGATTGCCGGCGAAGAGCCCGATCCCGAATCGCGATCGCCACGGCCCCGAGTGGTCGGCACTCGCGGACGGACTGCCGCCAATAACATGGCAAAGAGGTTTGATATATCAGGAACGAAAGATGAGAGATCGCCGGATGGCGACAGTTCCGTCCGCACCCGGCGAGCCGGGTCCGGAGGCGACGTGCGAGGGTCGATCCGTCCCGGCTGATCGTACCGCTGGGTGAATGCGACCTGCTCGAACATCGAATGACCGAGGAATGATGACCCGTTTCCCGAATACCGGGCTGCCGATGTCTGCCGGAGGATCTCACCGGACGGCAATCCTGTACGTCGATGACGAGCCGACGCTTCTCGCCCTGACCAAGCTGTTTCTCGAGAGGCAGGGTCCGTTCTCCGTCGAAACTGCGGAGTCCGCATCCTCGGCCCTCGAGAAGTGCGCGACGGGCCGGTACGATGCCATCGTCTCCGATTACCAGATGCCCGGGATGAGCGGGATCGAGTTCCTCAGGGTTCTCCGGAGCGCCGGGGACTCGACGCCGTTCGTCATCTTCACCGGGAAAGGGCGGGAGGAGGTGGTCATCGAGGCGATCGACAGCGGCGCCGACTTCTACGTCCAGAAAGGCGGCAACCCCACCGTCCAGTATGCCGAGCTGATCCACAAGGTCAACCAGGCGATCGGGAGACGCGCGGCGGAGAACGCACTGCGGGAGAGCGAAGAGCGGTTCAAAGCGATCTTCGCCGGACAGCAGAACGGCATCCTCATCATCGACCCGTCGGAGCACCGTGTCGTCGATGCGAACCCGTATCTCTGCGCCCTGATCGGATTACCGAGGGAGGCGATCGCAGGACAGGTCTGCCATACCTTTGTCTGCCCGGCCGAGCTGGGCAGCTGTCCCATCACCGATCTGAACCAGCGGATCGATCACTCCGAAAGATTCCTTGTCGCTGCGGACGGATCGAAACTACCGGTAGTGAAGACGGTTTCGCGGGTCAGGTTCGGGGATCGGGAGTACCTCGTCGAGAACATCCAGGATATCACCGAACGAAAGGAATCGGAGAGGGCGCTTCGGGAGAGCGAGGAGAAATACCGGGCACTCTTCGCCGCCGAATCGGACGGCATCTTCGTCTTCGAGAGAGAGACGGGAACGATCATCGACTGCAACGAGGCTGTCACGGGGATGTACGGGTATCGGAAGGAGGAGCTTATCGGCCTGTCGAACACGGTGCTTTCCGCCGAACCGGAGGCCACCCGGGCATTTACGCAGGATCCCTCGGCGAGCCTCCCCATCAGGCGTCACCTGAGAAAGGACGGTGCGGTCTTCCTGGTCGAGATCACGGCAAACGTGATCTCCCTCAAGGGGCGAGACGTGATCGTCACCGCAATCCGGGACATCTCCGATCGCAGGCGCGTGGAAGAGGCGCTTGCCTCCGCGAACCGGAGATTGAGCCTGATGAGCACCATCACCCGGCATGACATCAACAACCAGATCGCGATCATCCAGGGATATCTTGCGCTGCTCGGAGGAGACCGGCCGGACCCCTCGCTGGACGAGTATCTCCGGCCGATCGAGACCGCTGCAGAGCGGATCAACGCGATCGTTCGGTTCACCGCGACCTATGAAACCATCGGGGTGCACGCCCCCGTCTGGCAGGATCTCCGCACCCTCGTGAAGACTGCCGTGCGCAACGCCCGGAGAGGACGGATCTCGATCGAGTGCACCCTCCCTGCCGACATCGACGTCTTCGCCGACCCCCTCATCGAGAAGGTCATCTCCAACCTCCTCGACAACGCCGTGCGTCACGGCGGGACGGTCACCAGGGTCCGGTTCTCGGCGGAGATGCGGGACCGCACCCTGGTCCTGGTCTGCGAGGACGACGGGGCCGGCGTCCCGGCAGAGGAGAAGGAACGGATCTTCGAGCGGGGGTTCGGGAAGAATACCGGGCTCGGACTGTTCCTGGCGCGGGAGATCCTCGGGATCACCGGCATATCCATCCGGGAGAACGGCGAGCCGGGGAAGGGGGCGAGGTTCGAGATCATGGTGCCGGAGGGGGCATGGCGTTTCGCGGATCAGGGGGACCGGAGGCAGGGACTCCCGGGGGACCTCCCCGATCAGGTGGGCGCTGTCTGACGGCATCGCATCGTGTCGCCGAAGGAGCAGGGATCGGGACCTGCCCGATGCCCCGGGAGGATCCGTACCCCGTCCGTCGGTTACTGCCGTCCATCGGCGATCCGCTCCGCGTGGACGGCCATGCGGGATGAACCTGCGGGTCGTGAAAAAGAGCGGCCGGACGGCCGGTGGTCGCGCATGCTCTAATAGTCTTCGGCCCAAACCTCTTCGACGGATATGTATCGCCACGCCCTGCTCGCACTCGCCTGCCTCGTGCTGGTCGCCCCCGCCCTGGCCGTCTCCCCCCTCTGGACCCACAACTCCTCCGAACCGGTACGGGACTGCGCGGTCTCGAACGACGGGAAGGTGATCGTGGTCTCGTCCGACCTCGTGCACATCTTCGACCGGAAGGGGGGCCTGACCGGGACCACCTGGCACGCCAACGCCATCGCCGTCAACGCCGCCGGGTCCCTGGTCGTCTCGGGGACCGGCGACGCGGCGCGCGGCGTCTCGCGGAACGGGAGCGAGCTCTGGTCGGCACCGAATGCCTCCGTGGCAGTCGCGGTCTCGAGCGACGGTGCGACGATCGCGGCCCTCGGTCCGGGCGGGCTTCTCTCGACCTTCACTGCGGCCGGCGGCCGGGTCGGCACGACCGACACGGGTGCGACCGGTGAAGCCCTCGCAGTCGCGGTCTCGAAAAACGGCTCGGTGGTCGTGACGACCGACGGCGGCGGGGTCCGGGCGTTCACGCGGAAAGGCGCGCACCGCTGGTCGGTCGAGCTCGCGACCCCGAGCGCCCTCGCCATGAACGCGAGCGGCGACCTCGTCGCGGTCGGGGACGGCGGGTCCGTGAAATTCTTCAACCTCACGGGCGAGCGGCTCGCCCGCTTCCCGACGAGCGGCCGGGTCCGGTCGCTCGCTATGACCCCGTCCGCGAACCTGACCGTGGCCGGCGGCGAGGACGGGTCCGTGGCCGCGCTCGGTCCCGGGGGGGAGCTGCTCTGGAACCGTTCGGCCGGCGCCCCGGTGAACCGGGTCGCGGTCTCGGGGAGCGGCGCCCTGGTCGCGGTCGCCTCGGCGGACCGACGGCTCCGCCTCCTCGCCGGGAACGGGACGCCGCTCTGGGACGCGGCGCTCGCGGGCGATCCGCTCTCGCTCTCGCTCTCGGCCGACGGAACGACCGTGGCCGTCGGCTGCGACGAGGGGACCGCGTACGTCTTCGACACCGGGGCGAAGTCCCCGGCCGCCCCCGCGAAGGCCCCGAACGCGACGCCGGCGGGGAACGTGACGGCGACGGTCAACGCCACCGGGGCCCGGAACGGGACCGCAGGCCTGAACGCATCCGCGACGATCGGGAAGACCACGGTCACCGTCAGTGGAGCTACGAAGGTGAACGTAACGGGAAGAAACGCGACCGCGACGACGGCGGCGAACCGGACTGCGGCCGGCAACCGCACGGCCAACGTCACCACGACGGCCTCACCGAACGCGACGGCCACGACGTCGCTCCGGCTCGTGATCCCGAACGGGACCGCGACGAGCGGGGTGCCCGCGTTCCTCCCGGTTGCTGCGCTCGCCCTCCTCGGGGCATGGGCCGGGCTCCGCCGTCGCCGGTGAGTGCACGGTTTTTTTGCGGCAGCGGTCGGCGGCCGCGCCGTAACGGTCATCCCGCTATTTATTGTCAAGGTATTTACCGTCCGCGATTGCACAACATGATCATGGTGCGGTACGAGACGCCGGCCCTTGTCGACCTCAACGAGTCCGCCATCGGTTTTGGCGCCTCCTGCGGGGGCGGTTCGAATGCCACGTGGGGATGCATGCCGACCGGAAACCGGGCGGCCGGCGGGTGCGATACGGGGAGTTCCGACGGTAGCTGGTGCGACGCCGGGATCTCGGGCGCTGTGCACCTCCAAACCTGACGACGGAGCCGGGCATGACTGCGGCCGGCCCCCACACTCTTCTCGATGCCCCGCCTGTCCGGGTGCAGGTCTCGGCACTCGACGAGACGGCGGACCTCGTGGAGATGCTCGCGCGGGTCATGCAGGCCGGGCCGCCCGGGGCTCCGGGCGGCATCGACATGCACCTTCACGCGTCCTCCACCCCGCCCCGGGTCGACGGCCTCTTCGACGGCGAGGGCTCCCCGGCATCGTGGCGGTCGTACTGCGTCCGGGACCGGGTGCTGATCCGGGAGAGCCCGTCGCGGGGCGAGTACCTCTGCGGCGTCCCCGGCTATCCCGTGAAGTACCCGTCGGCGCAGGTCCGGTGGCACCTCGCTTCGTTCATCACGGGCGGGCTCCTCTCCCTGCTCTCGGACCGGCTCCTCCTGGTCCACGGCGCCCTGATCGCGGACGGCGATGCGGGGCACGTCCTCGCCGGGGCGAGCGGGGCAGGAAAGTCCACGGCCGCCGCGCGCGTCCCGGCGCCGTGGCGCGGGGTGGCGGACGACATGCTCGCCGCCGTCGCGACGGAAGACGGCTATGCCCTGTTGCCGTTGCCGACGTGGAGCGCCTTCGACGCCGACCCCGAGGCGGTCCACGCGGTCGAGACCGACCGGACCTTCTCCCTCGCCGGGCTCTGGTTTCTCGAACCGTCGCCGGCCGATGCCGCCGCCCCCCTGGGCCCCACCGCGGCGGTTCAGCGCCTTGCGGAGAACGCGCTCACTCTGTATTCGCACTACTGGGGCGGCTTCTGCCTCGAGGACCGGGTCCGCCTCAAGCGCAACGTCCTCGTGCACGCGACGCGGATCGCCGGCCAGTCCCCGTGCCGGGTCCTGCGGGCCGCGAGGCACGGCCGGTTCTGGGAATATCTCCGGGCCGGGTGACGCGGGGCCCGGCCGGCCCCGCACGGAGAGCGAGAAAAAAGGGGAGGACGGGGTTCTACCGGCGCCGCCGCACGGCGGCCAGCGCGACGGCCAGGCCGGCCGTGGCCACCATCGCGGCAAGCGCGCCGGTGCCGGCCGGCTGCGTCGGTGTCGAGGCCGGGCCGAGCGCGATCTCTTTACCGTAGACCTTCTCCGCGTTCGCGAAGACCTGGACCGTCATCGTGCCCTGGGTCACTCCCCGGACCCTGAAGGAGATCGTCGCGCTGTCCGGCCCGCGCTTGATACCGGTCAGGGAGAGAGTGGCCTGGACCGTGGCCGCACCGGGCGCGGCCGTGCCGGAAAGGCCGATCTCGTCGTACGTGCCGGCCGCGATGGTGATGTTCCGGTCGGCCGAGTACCTGCCGTTCTGGGACGCACCTGACATCTTCACCTGGGTATCTCCCTTGCGGACAGTGAGCTCGTTCGTCGCGGTGTTCTCGAGCGCGGCCTGAACCTCGCCGTGCTCCAGGGTGAAGGGCATGACGAGGTCGGTCGTGGTGAAGGCGAATGTGCCGCCAGGGCCGGGGGCGACGGCACCTTCGAGCTGCAGGGAGAAGACCGTGCCGTTCGGAATGTCGGAGAGCGCGATCGTGACCGTGTCACCGTCGAGAACCCGGTCCGGCCGGATATCGACGCCGACCGCACCGGCCGGGGCGGCCGCGACGCAGAAGATGAGGAGTGCTAGGGCAAGACGCTGCATACAGGAATATCGAGTTTCGTGGTATAAGTGGAGCTCGGTAGATGGGAGGTGTTGGTCCTCCTGCAAAAGAGAGGGGGGCGGTGTGCCCGGCCTCATCGGGTTCGGAGAAGTTACCGGCGTCTGCACGCAAGCAGGGCCGCAACGCCGATGCCCAGAACAACGATGAACGCGAAGGGCATGCCCGCAGGTTTCGCCGTGGTCGTTGCCACGGTCGTGGCACCGGCGCTGGAATTCGTAGCGGTTACAGTAGTGGTTGTGTTGGTCCCACCCACGACCGTTGTGACGGTCGTGCTCGAACCGGAACCGGAGCCGGAGCCACTCGACGTGGTCCCGGTCGTCACCGATCCGGATCCGCCGGAATCATCACTGCCCGATCCTCCCTCGCTGGTCGGGCTCGCGGTCGTAGTCGAGGTGACCATAGAGATCCAACCTGCATAGGCCACCGCATCGCCGGCCCTGACCTCGAGATACCCCGTCGCCGACGGAGCGGAGACGGCATTCGCGGTAAGGGTGAAGTCGGCGGGCCCGCTGGCCTTGGTCCCGGTGAACTGGAACGTCGAGGTCACCTTTGACGACCCGGGCGCGGCAGTGCCGGCCCACCTGCCGAAGAAGATGCCCCCGTCCATCGACTGGTACGTGGTGCTCCGCTTGAAGGTCCTGTTCGCCGAGGGGTCGCTCCGCGTGAACTCCTCATAGACACCCACGTTATTCCACCGTCCCACCGTGATGGTGTTGTAGGTGCTGTTCTCACTGGACGCCGTCGCCGTGGCATCCCTGACCGCTACCGAGAACGGAATGCTGATGTTCCCGGTCTGATACGAGAACTTCTGGTCAGGTGCGACCTGATTGTAGGTCGTGAGGTTAATCGAGAAGACGGTCCCGTCGGCTGCACCGGTGACCGTTACTTTCGCGGTATCGTTGACCCTGTACTCAGTTTTATCAAATGCAACAGTGACCGCCGAGGCGGTTCCCACGATCAGGCCCAAAAGGCAGATCCCTGCGATGATATACCAGATCTTTTTTGATATCATACCTATCACCACCACCGCTCTGGTCCTTCTTTACCATCGTCCGATAGAAGAAAGGCCTGAATTGTGCAATGCAAAACGTTATTTGTTACCTTTTCAACTAAATCTTTCGGTTCGATTTTTTGGTACATTGTTCGGCCTTTTTAATTTCATGGTCATCTGTAGTCCGTATCGATGTGTACACCGGTTCGAACCGATCTGCTGGGAGTGAAGGGCAGCGTCTTTCGACACGACAGGCACAACGACAATGAGAAGATGGATGAAAGTGTGGAGGAAGGACACGACGACGAAAGAATCCCATCGTTTTTCCCGAGGTTCCGGTCGGGACGATTAACGAGACTTGGTCACCCGGCCCGTGTCGCTACTCGCTGAACTCCTCGAGCGCGAGCCCGGATCTCGACCAGACCGAGCGGAGGAATGGGGGGAGCGGGTTGCTTTCCACGCACTCCAACGGATAAGGGCTGGTACCCCGGACCTGAGATGTAACACAGGATTGTTTGGATAGGGTTACGAGGATACGGTTCGTCCGTAGTCCTGACTCGGTCGAGCCTTCCGTGGAGGTGATCTTCACGGGCAGAGACCGGTCGTCCCGGGTCGATCCATCCCGGGTAGAAGAATACGTGCAGTAAAGGGAAGTGTCCGTCGCGAAATAGTATCGTCGTGGAGTGGTGCCAGAGGTGCTTAGGAATGGAGGTTTATTCACGGGAAAGAAAACGACAGCACGAAATAGAAACTGATATATTTTTTATTTATTTCAAAATTATAAAATTTATGGGAAGGGTTGGAAGTTAGTAATCGATATTTTTGAAAAACCGGGACCGGGGGATCCTATCCGAGATGATCCGAATATAATTCTCCCGCGTGACTGTCTCGGTCGATCCGTCGGTATACGTGATCTTTACCTGCGGAGACTGGTAGCCCTCGGCCCATCTCGGGTAAAAGAACGCCGGGTCGATATTTCTCGAGTTCCAGGTCTGGAGATGATTGGTTGCGTCGAATGACCACCAGGCCGATTTGACGGTCTTGCCGCTCGCTGGTATCAACTGGAACTTCACCTTGTCACCGACTTTGGATACATCTGGAGTGGCGACGAAGTACGCACCCCCGATAGGAGCGATCGTGAACTCCTCGGTGTCAGCGAGGACGCCGTTATCAAACCATTCGACCTTGACGTCGGCCGGACTGGTCGTCCAGAATGATGTGTTCCCATCGAAATCGTTCGGCCCGGAGAGCTTCTTGCCCTCGATCCAGAAGGTGCTGGTGACGGTCTCAGTGCCCGGCGCCACTCTGTTGAGCCAGGTTGAATGGTACGTGCCTGTCTCGTCCGTCTCAGTGTTCACCGTCCTGCTCCATTTGCCATTATCATCACTCTTGTCAAAGACGTGGAAGTCCTGATATCCCTGTGTCGTCTCTGATGGCCACCAGTGACCGATATACACCTCGTTGTACAGCGTGCCTTCATTCATCATCTTGAAGACATCTTTCTCATGGGCGAAGGGCCATGAGACGGGGTTGATCCCGAGCGCAGTCCGCAGATCGCTGTTCAAGTGCTGGGTAACAGTGGTCTTCTGCACGTATTCGACCCCATCCACCAGGTGCGTGACATGGTACTGGATCTCTTCGTTCGACGCGAACTCGTGCTTATCCACCGAAACTGACGTGGCACTTGCACTCGCCACTAACAAAATTACCAGGAGTGCGCTTGCACCCAGGATATGAAATGATTTCATCACTTACCTCCAACCTTTCAAATGGAAATAGCGAACTACCGACAGCAGCCACTGCACCCATTGATGAGAACTACTACTCTCTTCTACTAACTAAATATTCCGATCCGTTCCTGGGGTATTGCAAGGTCGAACAGAATTCTTACTCCTCAGTGTCTGTTAGAGCGAGTCCGGACCTCTCCCGTGGGCATCGGAACAGCGACGTGTGGAACCGGAACAATCATGATCTCGTGCCAGGTCCTCATTCCGTGAACTCCTCGATCGCGAGCTGATACATCCAGTCCATGAGGAGCGGGCACTCCTCGACCTTGCACTCGAGTTCGCAGGCCACACACGGGATCAGCTCCGCGCCCGCGAGCAGGAGATTCGGCTCGGGCGGCGTCTTGGCCGCGCGGAGCACGTAGGTCTTGATCCCCTCCTTGCGGTACTCGATCCGCTCGATCCGGCCCTCGTCGAGGAGCTTCTTGACGAGCCGGGAGCACTTGCGGCTGTCGACCCCGAGCTCCTTCCAGAGCTCACTCTGGAGCACGCCGCCGGGATGGGCCCGAATCGCCGCGAAGGCGTCGTCTTCGGTCTCCGCCGTCATGTGGTCAGACCGTTGGTGCGATGGTCAGGATGTTGTTGCCCCGGATCACGACCGTGCCAAGGTTCCGGCGCGTACCGTGGTTCGTTTCGACGGTCTCGTCCATGTGGATGTTGAGGTACTCGTCCACGGCCACGAGTCGGCCCTGGAGCTGACGCCCCTCATCCTTGATCTCGACCGTGATCTTCGAGTCCACGAGCGAGAAGACTTTCTTGATGGGTAAGACGATACCGTTCACCATTCTGGAGCATTATCGCGGGCAAAGGGGAAAAACGTTTCCATTCTTCGCGAATTCATCCCGCTCCGAACCGCGGACCCCTTCGGGCGGTGTTAAGAATGGTCGGGTCCAACGGTACGGGACAACCGGTCCCGGAAACCCGGGGCCGCACGAGGAGTGAGGATGGCGGACGAGCCGAGGGACGAGACAATCTCCACCAACGAAATGACCGGGCCGGTCGAGTCCGGGCCGGGAGAGACGGCGCCGGCGACAGCCCCGCCCTCACCGGCAGAGGACGTCGGGCCAACGGGGTCTGCGGAAGGTCCCGCGGCCGCTGAACCGCCTGAGCCCACAGCATCGCCACGCCCCCCGGCGCGGCCTGTGCCGGAGCCCGGTGAGGCACGGATGGGACGGCGCGCCCTCGTGCTGATCGCGGTCGCGATCGTGATCGTGGCCGCGCTCGGGGGCGCGGCCCTGCTCGCGCGGGGACCGGCCGACGGCCCCGCGACTCCCACACCGACCGCGGTTATCCCGACCGCGACGCCGGTCTGGCCGGCGGGGGCGATCCTGGTCGCGGCCGCCGACAGTAAGGACCCGGGGGTGTCGGGCGCGGCCCACCGCTGCGACGGCACCGACGACCAGGTCGAGATCCAGCGCGCCCTCGACGAGGCCGCCGCGAACGGCGGGACCGTGACCCTGCTCGACGGGACGTTCCACTGCACGGACAAGCTGAGCCCGCGGGCCGGCACGACCTTCATGGGCCTCGGTCAGGACCTGACCACGATCGACGTCACGGGCTACTACAAGCCGATCGAGCTCCTCCAGGACGGGGTGACGCTTCGCGGCTTCAGGGTGATCGACCGTGGGTTCATCCTGGTCCGGTCGAGCCACGTCCTCGTAGAAAACGTCACGATCAGCACCATGCACTCGGGCAAGGTCGAGGCGAACGGTGCGTTCTTCGTCTTCGCCAAGGACACGGTCCTCCAGGACATCGAGTTCCGGAACTGCACCGCGATCGACTGCGGGATCCACGGGTTCAACGTCAACGGCGACGGCTCGCCCAAGGAGACGCGCGACCTCCGGTACATCGACTGCACGGCCATCCGCTGCGGGAACGCTGACTCGAACGCGATCTGGGCGACCGGGTTCGACTTCCACGAGACGAACGACCTCTACGGGATCACGGTCCTCCGCTGCCGTGCCGAGGACAACTGGGAGTCGGGCTTCCACTTCGAGCCCGGCGGCCACGCCACGCCCAAGACCGTGGCCGAAGACATCCGGATGGAGGACTGCGTCAGCATCGGGAACGGCCAGCGGAACACCAAGGGCTATCCATACACGGAGACCTTCCAGTCGGGGTACTACGTCCACAACAACGCGATCCTGATCAACTGCACCTCCGAGAACAACAGGAACGCCGGCTACTTCGTCCAGGGGGGCCGGAACGTCACCTTCGAGCGCTGCACGGACAGCGGGTCGACGTACGGGTGGAAGGTCGTCAAGGACTCGCAGGGCGTTGCCCTCGACGACTGCGCGACCTCGGGCAACATCGAGTGGGGGCTCTGGGCGGCCTATTCCGACGACATCATCCTCAAGGGCTTCACCCAGCGGAACGTGACCGGGAAGGACGGGTACCAGTCCATGCTCGGGTGGTACTACGGCAACCCCGACTACGAGAAACCGGTCACGGACTCGAGCTTCCAGATCGCGGCCGATGGGACCTTCCCGGCCATCAACCAGGTTGGGGAGGGCAATACGTATGAGCTCACGAAGCTTTGAGCCTCACGGCCGGCCTATCGAGGCGCCCCGTTGACGGGGACGGCGGCCGGGTGGCCGTTGTCAGCCGTTGATGACAACGCGAACGGCCGCATCGACTTCGCCGATGTTGTCCGGCCCTTCAACGTACTCCCGTGGGAGGGGTCGTAGTCCTCTCCTTCTCCGGCCGGCTCAGCGCCGACCGGCACCCGTCGACCGACCTCGCGGACCCGGTCTCCGACGCCCTCCCGCAAGTGGAGGCGAAGGTCGTGCTCGTGGTCCGCGAGCTCGAGTCGGCCGAGTTTCCCCTCGCCACCGAGGTCTGGCGCGACTACTACGGGACATGGGGCGACCCGGCCATCGACCGGGTCTTCGCGCTCTTCGCGGACCGGACCCTCAGCGCGCTCGCCATGTGCCGGCGCCACCCGGACGGCTGCGAGGTCGACGCCGTCTTTACGCCTGAGCCGTTCCGGAGAAGGGGGTACGCCCGCCGCGTCGTGGCCGGGCTCGTGGAGGGCTGCCGGCGCGAGGACCTCTTCATGTACGCGGTCGCGGGCCTCGAGCCGTTCTATGTCGGCTTCGTGTTCGCGTCGATCCCCGTTGCCGCCCTCCCGCCGACGATTCGGGAACGGTACGACTGGGCCGTGGACGGCGATAGGGCGGCCAGGATCACGCCCATGCGGCGGTCTGCGGACCGATGCGGGCGGGGCGATCTCGACCTGCCGACGGATACGAACGGCTCCACGATCTACGACGCCTGACAACGCGAACGGCCGCATCGACGTCGCCGACGTCGTCTGGCTCTTCAACCACATCTGAGGGCCCGGCCCTCTCTTTTTCGGGTCGGACACAGGTCGACGAAAGAGAACCCCCGTAGGACCCCCCGCACCGTGCGGGGCCTATGCCCCGCCGACGATGAGGTGCCAGATGTTCGAGGCCCCCTGCCCGAGCATGACCGCCGGGTCAACGCCGAGGGCCGGGAAGAGGAAGACGAAGTACGCGACCGTGCCGAGGGTCGAGCCGACGTTTGCGAGGGCCGCGACGAAGACGACCTTGAAGAGCGGGTTCTGCCGCATCTCGGCGAAGCTCGCGGCCTCGAGCAGGCGCTTGACGTCGCCCTTCCTCGGCTTCCGGATCTTCGCCTCGACGATCGCGGAAAACCAGCCGGCCGCGAGGAGCGGGTGGATTGCCGTGAGCCAGGAGACAGCGAAGCCCGTGAGGGCCGAGAGCGGGTGACCGCCCGCGGCCAGGGTGAAGATCGCGGTCAGCAGGCCGTGGAGAAGGACCCAGTAGACAAGAGCCCAGAGCAGCACGCCCGCGCCCACGCCCGAGAACGCGATCAGCACGAGAATGGCGACAAAGACGGCGCCGACTCCGACCTCGATCAGGCGCATCCAGGGGAAGGGCTTGACTGTCTGCGTCAGTTCCTCGAGCGGCGGGAGCGAGGTCGGATCCGCGAGGTACCGCCGGATCCCGGCGATGTGGCCCGCGCCGACCACGGCCAGTACGCGTTCGTACGCGCGCGACAGGCCGATGAGCTGATGGGCGAGGTACGCGTCGCGCTCGTCGATCAGGGCCTTGGCCCCGTTCGGGGAGAACTTGCGGAACTCGTCCATGGCCATATCGATCACGTCCTGCTGCTTGAGAGCCTCGATGTCGAGTTCCTCCCCTTCGCCGCCGCCGAAGTGAAAGACCGAGAGCAGGAGGGCCCAGGCCATCCGGAGCTTCTCGCGAATGGTCATATTGGCCAGGAACCGGTTGAGCGTGATCCGGATGTCGCGATCGACGAGGCCGATCCGGATCCCCCGCTCCTCGGCCGCCTCGCACGCGGCCTTCATCTCGGCCCCGGGCTCGACCCCGACGTCCATGCCGATCTGCTTCTGGACATACGCGAGGCCCCACTGGAGCAGGAACATCATGAGGTTGCCGCTCTTGAGGATGTCCGCGATCTCGGGCTCCTCCGCGCCGTACTTCAGGGCGTGGTACCGGTTCTGGTCGAGCTCGACCGCGACGATGTCGGGGGCGAACTCGTCGATCTCCCGCCGCACCTCGTCGACCGACTCGGCGGAGACGTGGGCCGTGCCGACCAGCCGGATCTCGCTCACGCCCGCGTCACCCCCTCGGCGTCGACGACGAACGTGCCGTCGGGCGGGAGCTCGGCGGACGCGACGACGCAGCGCACGCGTTCGGCCTCGTCCTCTTCGGCCGCCCGGCGCGCGAGGAGGTCGGCCGCGAGACCCCGGGCGTCGGCGTCGGAGATCGGCGTGCCGAGGCCCGGGCACTCGGAGACGACGAGACGGTCGCCGTCGAGCATGAAGGGATAGGTCCGGCAGATCCATGGGCGCGCCTCGTAGACCGTGCACCGGTCGCCGTCGTGGAAGCGGCACGCTCCGTCGTCGTCCCGGGCGAGGGCCCAGCCCAGCCGGCAGGGGCGGCCGCGCACCTCGATCTCGCCGGGGAACGGCACGACCGCCTCGCCGAAGGCGAGATCCGCCGCCTCCGCGACCCGGCGGGCCTCGGCCCGCCAGACCATCACGAGCGAGCCGTCCTCACCGAGCCCGCGGCAGCAGTCGCCGCAGTTCGTGCAGGCGAAGCCGATCGCTCCGATCTCCCGCGCCAGCGCCTCGAGATCCGTCATGAGTGCCGTATCACGCCTCGCCGCGGCAGACCGCGTCGAAGTTCTCGTACACGCGCCGTCCCTCGAAGGTGTGGCTGACCTCGGGGTGCCACT
>DUGU01000039.1 GCA_013331215.1 Methanoregulaceae archaeon | reverse complement strand
ACAACACCGACCAGGGCGAGGTCGTCGCCGGCCAGTCCCAGCCGAAGTTCGGCGGCGGGCGCATGATCCGGCCGATCTATATCCTGATCGACGGGCGGGCCACCAAAGAGTTCGAGGGCCACCTCTTCCCCACCGACTCGATCGCGGTCGAGGCAGCGCACGACTACCTCCGGGACACCATCCCGAACCTGGACCAGGACCGCGGCCTGATCGTCGACTGCCGCCTCGGCGTGGGGTCCACCGACCTCCAGGACGTCTTCCGCCCCTGCAACTCCACGATCCCCCGCGCGAACGACACCTCGTTCGGCGTCGGGCACGCGCCCTTCTCCGAGACCGAGACCCTCGTCCGCGAGGTCTCGCGGTTCATCGACGAGGACCTCTCCAGGCGCCGCCCGATGATCGGCCAGGACGTCAAGGTCATGGGCCTGCGGGACGCCGACCAGATTCGGCTCACCATCGGCTGCGCCATGGTCGACCGCTTCTGCCCGGGCCTCGCCGAGTACATGGACACAAAGGCGTGGATGCAGGACGAGATCGAGGCCCTCTGCCGGAAGTACACGTCCCGGAAGGTCGACGTCGACGTCAATACGGCCGACGACATCGATACCGGCTCGATCTTCCTGACCGTGACCGGGACCTCTGCCGAGATGGGCGACGACGGCTCGGTCGGGCGGGGCAACCGCGCGAACGGCCTGATCACGCCGAACCGGCCCATGTCGATGGAGGCCACCTCGGGCAAGAACCCGATCAACCACATCGGCAAGATCTACAACATCATCTCGACCCAGATGGCGAACGCGTGCGTCGGCGAGGTCGAGGGGATCGAGGAGTGCTACGTCCGCCTCCTCTCGCAGATCGGGACGCCGATCGACCACCCGCTCGTCGCGTCCGTCCAGGTGCTGCCGAAGGCCGGGGTCGACTTCGGAAAGGCGCAGAAAGCCCTCGAGGAGATCGTGGACGCCCAGCTCGCGAACATCACCTGCGTCACCGAGAAGGTGATCCGTGGAGAGCTCGCGACCTTCTGAGCGGGTCCGGCTCGCGGTCCCGAACAAGGGCCGGATCGCGGAGCCGATCCTGGAGCTGCTCGAGCGGAGCGGGCTGCACGTCGCGGGCAGCGGCGAGCGCCGGCTGATCGTGAAGACCCTCGACCCCGGCGTCGAGCTCCTCTTCGCCCGGCCGATCGACATCCCGGCCTACGTCGCGAGCGGCGCGGCGGACCTCGGCATCACCGGCCTCGACATGGTCGGCGAGCGCGGGGCCGCGGTCGATGACCTGCTCGACCTCCATTTCGGCGAGGCCGTGCTCGTCCTCGCCGTACTCGAAGAGTCGGCGATCACCGACCCGGCCCAGCTCGCCGGCCAGCGCATCGCGACCGAGTTCCCGAACCTCACGGCCAAATTCTTCGCCGAGCGCGGGGTGTCGGTCGAGCTCGTCCCGGTGGCCGGGGCCTGCGAGCTCGCGCCCCACCTCGGGATCGCGGACGCGATCGTGGACCTCTCGAGTTCGGGCACGACTCTCCGGACGAACCGGCTCCGGGTCGTGGCCGAGGTCCTCCGGTCCTCCACGCGCCTGATCGGGAACCCGGCAGCGGTCGTCTCCAAGGCCGCGAAGGTCGGCGAGCTCGTGATGGCGCTCGAGAGCGTGGTCCGCGCGAGGGGGCAGTGCTATTTGATGATGAACGTGGACCGTGCGCACCTCGCCGAGGTCGAGGAGGTGCTCCCCGGCCTCGGCGGCCCGACCGTGATGCCGGTCGCGTCGCACGACGACCTGGTCGCGGTCCACGCGGTCGTGGCCGAGGCCGAGGTCTACGGCCTCATCCCTCGTCTCAAGCGCGCCGGCGCGAAGGACATCCTCGTGATGTCCATAGAGCGTATGATCCGGTGATCGCCACCGGGTGGTTGAAAGAACCATCAAAATTTTCCCCGGATCGGAGAGGTTCCGACAGTGCGCACCGCGATCTCGACCGTGGCGCGTTTATCATCGCGTTATGCCGCAGCCCGGATTTGACATCTTCATGGTTCGATGCCTCATCTCTTTTCCCTGTGTGTCGTTGGACAGCGAGCCGCCACTAATCTCCTCGATGCGGGGCATCGTCCACTGAATTGTGCTGGCCGCATCATGAGCGGAAGTCCACTACAGCACCATTTTAAACCCATGCAACGGATGGAGTGCTAGATTTGTAACGGCTTTTGTGCATGAACGAGAACTCCGCACCCATCCCAGCCGATGATCTTCCGGCGCCCGAAGGACCCTACACCTCGCTGCCCGCGGACGCCGGTAACTATCCCGGGGCCGCCCCCTCCCCGGACGACACCTTTCCCATCGTCGGGATCGGTGCGTCGGCCGGCGGGCTCGAGGCCCTCGAGCAGTTCCTGCAGGGCGTGCCCCCGGGGAGCAGGATGGCCTACGTGGTCGTCCAGCACCTCGACCCGACCCATACCGGCATGCTGCCCGAGTTGCTCCAGCGCGCCACCCCGATGCCGGTCATCCAGGTCACGGAGACCGTGGCCGTCCGGCCCGACACGGTCTACGTCATCCCGCCGGGCCACGACCTCGCCCTGCTCCACCGGAACCTGCACCTGCTCGAACCGCATGCGCCGAGGGGCCTGCGCCTTCCGATCGACTTCTTCTTCCGATCCCTGGCCGACGACCTGCAGGAGAGGAGCATCGGGGTCGTCCTCTCGGGCATGGGCTCCGACGGCACGCTCGGCCTCCGGGCGATCAAGGAGAAGGCCGGACTCGTGCTCGTCCA
>DUGU01000073.1 GCA_013331215.1 Methanoregulaceae archaeon | reverse complement strand
GGATCATGACCCCCGAGATGGTCGGTCACCGCCGGCGCCTGACCCTCGGCAAGCACGTCGGCCGACACGCCGTCCGGCAGATGCTCGCCGACGTCCAGCTTGCGCCCACCGACGCCGAGCTCGACCGGATCGTCGAGAAGGTCAAGGCCGTCGCCAACCGCGGCAAGCACGTCACCGACGCGGACCTCTACGAGATCGCCGAGACCGTCCTCGGCCTCCAGGGGGTCGGCCGGCGGATCGACCTCAAGGACATCGCGATCATGACCGGGACCCACGCCATCCCGACGGCCTCCGTCCGGGCGATCGTCGACGGCGCCGAGCGGATCGCGGCCTGCACCGGGAACGGCCCGGTCGACGCGGCCCTCCGGGCCATCGGGAAGATCGTCCCTCTGCCGGTCACGCTCAAGGAGTACGGCATCGAGGCCATCTCCGGCGGCTCGGACGCCATCGCGCACGTCACGATCGCGGTCGAAGACGAGCGGGGCCGGGTCTTCGACGCCTCCAGCTCGGGCGACGACGTCGTCCTCGCGTCCGCCGAAGCGATGGTGAACGCGATCAACCTGCTCAGCCGGGCCGAGCGGAAATAAAAGAAGTATCAGGTGGCCGAGGGGCCGGCCCCGCCCCCGAGCTGGGGGCCGCCCTCGAGCGCCTGCTTGACCTGGTTCTGGAGCGTCTCGAACCGGCCCTGGAGCATCTGCTCCTGCCGCTCGAGCTGCTTGATCCGGAGCTCGAGGGTCTCGACCTTCTCCTTGAGCGCGGCCGAGACGGCCTCCTTCGGCTTCTGCATCATCACGGTCCCGACGGACTGGAAGACGGTCGCGTCCGCGGGGAGGTCGGCGAGCTCCTCGTCGGCCCGCCGGGTCTCGCGGATCTCGATCTCGTACTGGGCCTTCTGCGAGAGGACCGTCTGGAGCTGCTGCTGGACCTGCTGCAGCTGCTGGATCTGGTTCTGGACCTTGGGGGACATTTGACTGCTCATACTGGACCTCGAGTGCCGCGATGGCGGCGGTATGCCTATCGGGTTGGGAACTCGTGCATATAAACGTGCGGATGAATCAGAGGTCGGCCACGTCCGCATACCAGGCCAGGACCATGTGGTCGGGGTGGTACCTGGTCTTGGCCTCGCGCAGGCCCGGCACGCCCATGTCAGACTCGCGGTTGATGTACGGGAAGTCGTCGCGGAGCCGGAGCGCGGTCTCCTGGTTGATCGCCTTGTAGATCCCCTCGCACTCGGGCAGGCCCTTCTCGAAGTGGACGAGCGCCGTCTGGGCGTTCAGCCGCTCGTAGATCGCCATCGCGGCCACCTCGCCCTCGACCCGGATGGCGAGCCCCGAGAGACCGAGCGCCTGGAAGTGGGCGATCGCGTACAGGACGGCCACGCGCTCGGCCGTGAGGATGGGGTCGGTCTCGCAGTTCTTCCAGTTGCACCACCGGTTCACGAAGACCCGGACGTCCTCGAGGTTCCCGGGCCCGATGGACTCGACCTCGCTCGAGCAGTTCCGGTGGAACCGGTTGATGTGCCGCCGGATGGTCAGGAAGCCCTTGCCGGGGAGGTCGGCGAGGTCGGCCGAGCGGTAGACGTACTCGAAGATCTCGCGGGCCGGGTGGAGGGGAAGGCCGGGTCGGAGGGCCGCGATCCGGTCGCGGGCGCCGGGCTCGAGGACGAAGAACCGCTCGCCCGGGGACTCGGCGCGGGCGAGGGCGAAGAGATCCTCGAGGAGCCCCGGGTCGTCCGGACCGATGGGGGCGCGGAACCGGAGATGCCCGTCGATCGTGGAGGAGATCAGCACGCTGCCGCGGACCAGCGCCCGGCGATAGTGGGCGTAGTGGTTCCAGCAGACCATGTTGGTGAAGGTATTGTCCGAGTGGACCTGCGGGTAGTGCTCGTACTGGCGGCGGAAGAGCTCCGCGTCCGCGAGCGTGACGGGCGAGAAGTCGTCGAGGGTCAGCACGGCTCACTCCCCCCGACGAGATGCATGGCCATGTGCCCCTCGAGGACGCCGAACCCGGCCCGCTCCCAGAACGCGACCGAGCCCGGCTCGGCCACGACCCCGACCCAGAGGATCCCGTCCGCGGAGCAGCGCTCGAGGAGGGCGTCGACGATCCGCCGCCCGATCCCCCGCCCGCGGTACGGCGGCTCCACGATCACGTCCTGGATGTACGCGTCCGAGGCGCCGTCCGAGATCGCGCGGCCCATCCCCACGGTCTCGCCGGTCGCGGGGTCGACCGCGACCGCGACCGCGTACGAGCCCCGGAGCATCGGCGGGATGTGGGACGGGTCGTAGTGCTCGCGCCACCAGCCGCCCGCGGCGTAGAGCCGGACGATCGGCGCCGTCGGGTAGTCGCGGACCATCCTGACCTCCACCTGCCCCCCGGCCGTCATCGCCTGCCCCTGCGGGGCACTCGGCCCCGAAAAAAAGCCTTCAGTCCTTCATATCGTTGACCCGGATCAGGTGGTACCCGAACTGGGTCTTCACGGGGCCCACGACCTCGCCCTTCTTCGCGCCGAACGCGGCCTTCTCGAACTCGGGGACCATCTGGCCCTTCCTGAACCAGCCGAGGTCGCCGCAGTTCCGGCCCGAGGGACAGGTCGAGTGCTTCTTCGCGATCTCGCCGAAGTCCTCGCCCGCCGCGATCCTTGCCCTGAGCGCCTGCGCCTCCTGCTCGGTCTTGACCAGGATATGCGAGGCCGATACCTGCCGTGGCATACCATCTTACGGGGCGCGATCGTATAAAAAATGGCCCGAGGCCCGGCCCCGGCGCATTCTGGAGGACGGAGATCGTGGAGTTCGGGGCCCTCTTCTACCAGGTGCTGACCCTCTTTCTGCTGATCCTGGTCGGCTGGGGCGTCCGCCGGCTGGGGCTCTTCACGGACGAGGTCACGACCGGAGTCTCGCGCTTCCTGGTCAACGTCGCCCTGCCCGCGCTCGTGATCGACTCCATGCAGATCCCCTTCGACCCGGCCCTGGCGCGCGAGGGCGCCATGCTCGCGCTGGCCGCCGGCGCCTACTACGCGGGCACGATCCTCTTCGCGCTCGTCTTCCCCCGCCTGATCCGCGCGCGGCCGGACGAGCGCGCGGTCTTCGCGTTCCTCGTGGTCTTCTCGAACACGGGCTTCATGGGCTACCCGGTGGTGCGCGCGATCTGGGGCGAGAAGGCCGTCTTCCTCGCCGCGATCTACAACCTGCTCTTCTCGCTCCTGATCTTCACGGTCGGCGTCCTGCTCCTGACCGGCGCGAAGGCCGGCTGGAAGGAGGTCAGCCCGCGTGTCCTGCTCTCGCCCGGGATCGTCTCGGTGGCCGTGGGCCTCTCGCTCTTCTTCCTCTCGGTGCAGCTGCCCGAGGTGATCGGGGGGCCGATCGCGATGCTCGGCGGCCTGACGACCCCGCTCTCGATGATCGTGATCGGCGCGCTCCTCGCGCGCCTCGATCCCCGGACGATCTTCGGCAACGTCCGGGTCTATCTCTACGCAGGGGTTCGGCTCCTCCTGCTCCCGCTCGCGGCCCTGGTCCTGCTCCGGCCGTTCGTGACCGACCCGCTCGTCCTCGGCGTCTGCGTGGTCCTGGCGGCCATGCCGGGCGCGACGAACGCGGCCCTTTTCGCCGAGGAGTACGGCGTGAACCCCGAGCTCGCCTCGCAGTCGGTCTTCATCACGACCCTCTTCTGCATCGCGACGATCCCCTGGATCGCGGGCCTCGTGGCGTGAGCCCGGCCTGTCCCGGCGATGCGATTCAACATCTTTTAATATCGTTATACCAACTGTACATACATGCGCACTGGATCCCTCTTAGTCGCCCTGCTGGCCCTGCTCGCGGTGGCGATGCTCGTTGCGGCCGGGTGTACCACGACCCCGCCGACGAACCAGACGAACACGACCACGCCGACGGCTGTCGGGACCGGGACTCCGGTCGTCACGCTCCTCCCGACCGCGAACGTGACCCCGAACGGCACCGTGAACGTCACGGCCCCGTCGCTGACGGACGCCACCTGGCAGTGGACCGCGATCCAGAGCCCGGCCGGCGCCAACCTGACGGTCGTTTCGGCGCCGCAGAACTACACGATCACGTTCACGAACGCGACGCAGTACAGCTTCAAGGCCGACTGCAACGTCGGCAGCGGGACGTACGCGAAGAACGGCTCGACCATCACGATCCAGCCCGGCGTCTCGACCCTGATCTTCTGCGGCAACCAGTCGCTCGACTCGGTCTTCCTCGCCTCGCTCAAGAACGTGACCGCGTACGACCTCACGACCCCGGGCAAGCTCGTGCTGACCCTCAACGCGACGGGCAACAAGATGGTCTTCTCCTCGACCGGCGTCGCGCCGACCATCTCCGCACCGTTCGTGAACTCGACCTACCGCTGGGTCGCGCGCTCGGGCTCGCAGTCGATCTCGGTCCCGAGTCCCGACCGGTACACGATCAAGTTCAACCAGAACGGGACCTACGCGCTCCGGGCCGATTGCAACAACGGGACCGGGAACTTCACCGCGAACGCGACGAAGGTGAAGATCAACCCTGCCAACCTGACCAAGACGTACTGCGGCGACGCCTCGCTCGACAAGACCTACACCGCGGGCCTCGGCCAGGTGACTTCGTACGAGATCGACGCCCAGGGCCGGCTCGCCCTGATCATGGTGAGCCCCAACGAGCGGCTGACCTTCACGAAGGTCGCATAGGCGCGCGCTCCGCCAGCCACGACGGTGGGCGGTGCGGCGGCCCCCCGGCCGCCGGCCCCACCCTCTTTTATCCCATCGATGGTAAACGCGTACCGATGGTTTCAGCAAAGCATCTGGCTTGCCTCCTCCTGGTCGTCGCCCTCGCTCCCGCGGCGAGCGCGGGGGGGATCGTGAAGTTCCACGTCTCCCCGGTCTCGGACCCGAAGGTCGGCGACACGGTGACGGCGACAATTTACAACGACAACAACCTGGCCCCGATGGCCGGCGAGGTCGTGCTCATGCTCGACTGGAACCCCGAGGTCATGAAGTACGTCTCGTCGACCGTGGCCCAGGGACACACCAGGGCCTCTGATCCGATCGGGACGCACAACCTCGAGATCCGCGCGGCCGACACGGTGAACGGACTGCCGAACGGCGACGAGCCGCTCGCCACGGTCACGTTCAAGGTCGTCGGGCCCGGCTTCACCCCGATCGTTGTCGACGTCCGGAGCGTCCACGACACGACCGGCGCCGACATCACGGACAGGGCCGTCTCGCAGAACGGGGCCGTGACCGCGACCGGGACGGCGGCGCCGACAGGAAGCGCGACGGTGACCCCGACGACCGTGCCCGTCACGGACGTGACGACGGTCGCGCCGACGGGCTCGGTGCCTGTTCCGACACTCACCGGGATCACGACCTTACCTACTGTGCCGATCACCACCGGGATCACGACGGGGATCACCACCGGCATCACGACCGGATCGACCGCGGCCCCGGTGACGGCCGGGTCGGACGGCTCGGCGAGCCACGACTCCGACGAGTACACGGGTGTCGTGACCAGGACCGCGACCCCGACGGCCACGAAGACCGTCACCCCGAACGCGACGACGACCCCGACGCCGAACGTCACGGCGAACGTGACCACGGCGACCCCGACGGCCACCCCCACCGCAACGGCGACACGGACGTCGAACGTCACGGCGACTCCGAACGCGACGACGGCGAAGCCGACGAATGCGACGGCCACCCCGACGGCCACGCGGGCCGCGCTCCCGTTCGGCCTGCTCGCGCTGGCCGCGCTCGGCCTCGTGGCCGCACGGCGGCGCTGATAGATCTCACTTTTTCTCCCGAGGGATGCACCGGCAGGGTGTACGTCCGGAGAGATTGATGCGTCCCCGGGTCCCCTGGGGAGGTGACATGCGGAGTTGGAACGGAGCCCGGTTTGCCTGGACGGAAATGAGCTGATCGGAACCCTATCTTCTCCCGTCGCGGGTACATCAGCAGGAAGGCGGATCGTTTCAGGTCGGGGACTCTCTCCCGGTACACCGGGGATCTGCGAGACCGAATCGATACAGACGCTCGTTATCGCCTTGTTGTCCCTGCCGGGAGACAGGGAACCGACCCGCAGGCCCCTGGCCGACGCTACGATCGCACTCGCGGGCCGGGATTCGCAGCACGCGGGAACCTCTCCCGTGCCGTCTCCCGGACCAGGTAATCCCGGAAGAGCCGGACGTTATTCTCACGGGCGTCGATGAACTCCCCGCACGACGGGCAACGAAGCGGGATCGTGCGGGCAGCGAGGCATACGGTAGATTCCGGTCGGAGATCGGATCGGTGTTGTTCCGGAACGCGGCAGGGACATCGTCCCTGCCGGCGTCTTTTCACCCATGGCTGTGATGCGATTACGTCTGCTCGACCATTTCCTGCCGCAGAGCGTCGCTGCTCGGGAAATGTGTCGTGCTAGCGCGTTCTCAACGGTGAAATGCCGTCGTGAAAGTGTATCTCGATTCGAGCATATGGATGTAGAGTCTCATAATTACTTGACA
>DUGU01000302.1 GCA_013331215.1 Methanoregulaceae archaeon | reverse complement strand
ACGAGGGGCCGCGGGGCGGGCCGGGCATGCCCGAGATGCTATCGCCGACCTCTGCACTGATGGGGCTCGGGTACACACGGGTCGTACTCGTGACCGACGGCCGGTTCTCCGGCGGCACGCGGGGCCCCTGCATCGGCCACGTCACACCTGAGGCTGCAGTGGGCGGACCGATCGCGCTCGTCGAGGACGGCGATACGATCCGGGTCGATCTCCATGAGCGACGACTCGACCTGCTGGTTGACGACGCTGAGCTCGACCGCCGGCGCAGTGCGGGGGCACCCCTCGAGAAGGAGCTCTCGGGCCTGCTCGCCCGCTACGCCCGGACGGTCGAGCAGGCGAATCTCGGGGCGGTCCAGCGATAGCCATTCCGGGGGTTCCCTGGTCCGCTTCCAGGCCTTCCCATACACGCCAAACCTTTTTCCGACCGCCGGTCAACAACAAGTATTCGTCCATTCCGACGAGGATCACTGAGTATGATCGACCGATTCATCGATGGAAACAGGCAGTGGCGCGAGAACGAGTTCACCGAACAGCGAGAGTATTACCGTACGCTAGCGACGCAACAGAAGCCGTGCGTGCTCTGGATCGGATGTTCGGACTCGCGGGTCGCCCCGGAACGGATCACGAATGCCAAGGCCGGTCAGATCTTCATCCACCGGAACATCGGCAATGTCGTGCCGAACTACGACTGGAACTTTGCGACCGTTCTCGAGTACGCCATCAATCATTTGAAGGTGAAGGACATCGTGATCTGCGGCCACGCGGACTGCGGAGCCTGCAAAGCCCTAGACGCGAACCTTGAGCACGACCACTATATCCCGTTCTGGCTCTCGAACGCGAAGCTAGCAAAGGAGCGGGTCGACTCACGGCAACCGATCCCCACGGATGAGGCCGAAAAGAAGGCCCGGATGGAGGAGATTGCAAAGGAAAATGTGAGGCTCCAGATGGAGCATCTCAAGGAATACCCGATCGTGAAAGCGGCCGTTGCCGACGGGCGCATCCAGCTCCACGGCCTCTATTTCGATCTTCACTCCGGCGAGCTCTCGCCGGTTCTCTGAGCTGATAGGGACGGAACCTCACGCGTTGAGGGCTTTCTCAATCTCTCTTTTGATCGGGTCGACCGAGATCCTGCCGATCGGCCGCCACTCGCCGTTGATGAGCACGAGGGGGAGCGGCGGGGACTCGCGCTCGATGATTGCCTTCACGTAGTCGGGCACGCCGCTGTCGAGGAGCGTCAGCTTCGCCTCCACGCGGTCGCCGTAGTCGGCGCGGAGACGCTCCTGCAGCGCATCGAACGCGGCTTTGAGCGCACCGTACGGCGCGCAGTTCTCGAGCCCGCAGGTCCTGGTCTCGTCGCAGGGAAAGGGGCCGCACTCGGAGTACGAGAACCCGACAACCTCGACCGTGACTCTGTCTGCCATACCCATCACTATCCTCGCCGGGGTAAAGAGCTTTTGAGGAGAACGGGCGTCACGGGCTCAAGGTCAGAGACGGAGGACAGCCTTTAAATCGTCTTCGGTGAAGAATCTCCAAAGGTGATCCCACGTCCCTGCCGAGGTTTCTCTTTGTCGCGCTCGCGATTTCGGGTCTGCTCGTTCTGCCCGTCTGCGCCAATCAGCCGCCTGAGTATCTCTGGAAGTCGACGTTTTCCGGGAACGGTTCCGCGACTTTGAACGACATCTGTCCGGCAGCCGACGGCGGGTTCGCCGCCGTGGGGGGCACCGCGTCCTCGGGGACGCTCGCCGGGTCGGGCGCTCTCTTCGTGGTCCGGACCGACGCCGAGGGGGGGACGCTCTGGACGCGGACCTTCACAGGCATCGGCTCTGCTCACGGCAACGCGATCGCGGCGACAGCAGACGGAGGGTTCGCGGTCACCGGGCAGACCCACGCGTTACCTGGCGGCGACAGTAAGGTCCTCCTGCTCAAGATCGACGCCGACGGAAGCCCGCAGTGGGAGAAGCACTATGACGGAGGCTCGGGCACCTGGGGGAGCGCGGTCGCGACCACACGGGACGGCGGATACATCGTCTGCGGCGGCATCAATCCTGAGAACGGACAGAGTTTTCTGAATATCGACCTTTACCTCCTCCGGATCGACCCGGCTGGAGAACGCGTGTGGGAGCGACGGATCGACAACGGGGCGCTGGACAGCGGGAGCGCCGTGACGGAGACCGGGGACGGCGGGTTCGTGATCGCGGGGGCCTCGTCCGACGGGGGGAACAGCGATATGTGCCTTATCGGGACGGACCCCTCCGGCACGGTCCTCTGGCGGGAGAACCTCGGGGACGAGGACTTCGATACGGGCGAGGGGCTCGCGTACCTGCCCGGGGAGGGATACGTGGTCGTCGGGACCGTCGTCTCTCCCATCGATCGGACCCGGCCCGAGGTCAGTCTCAGGAGATCGGCCGTGTACATGGTTCGGACCGACCTCTCCGGAAAGCCGCTGTGGAAGCGGCATCTCGGCGAGCCGGAGAACGACCTGCTCGGTCACGGCGTCGAGCGCGCCGGCGACGGCGGCCTCGTTGTCACGGGCCAGACGAGCTCAGGGTCGGGCGCCACGAGACAGTTCCTGCTCCGGACGGACCGGGACGGCCAGCCCATCTGGAACGTCACCGTGCAGAGCGACGCGGACGAGATCGCCCGCGCCGTCATCCGCACGACGGACGGAGGCTATGTCACGGTCGCGGATCGTCCGGGCCGACTCGCATCCCGCGCCGATGGGAGCGGCGTAATCACCCGGTTCGGGCCCGACGGCGGATCGCCCGGCGCTCCCCTGATCGGGACCATCGCGGTTCACTCGACGCCGGAGCCGAGCGCGACGCCGGCCCTGCCGCCTCCCGCCGTGCTCTGGGAGCAGACCTACCGCCTCGGGTTCTCGTGTACGGCCACCGACCTCTCCGCCACCCGCGACGGTGGGTTCGTCGTCGCCGGCAGTACCATAGCGACCAGCACGACGGATCTCGTCGGTCCGCCGTTTCCGCAGGACGCGTTCCTGCTCAGGGTCGATGCCAGCGGAGCCGTCCTCTGGAATCGGACGTACGGCGGGAGCGACGGCGACGGGGCGAACGCGGTCCGGGAGACGGCGGACGGGGGTTTCATCGTCGCCGGGTATACGAGCGCGCCGGGGGACCACAACGCGGAGATGTACCTGGTCCGGACGGACCGCGACGGGAAGGTCATCTGGGAGCATGCGTTCGGTGGAGACGGGTACGACGTCCTGAACGGCGTGGCGGAGGCGGCGGACGGAGGTTTTGTCATCGCCGGGCAGTCGGACATCGACGGATCCTCGCGCAACCGGTCCGTGTACCTGGCAAAGACCGATCGGAACGGGACCGTCCTCTGGGAGAGATCCGTTCCGAACGACTATCCCGCGGGAGCCCTCTCCCTGGAACCGATCGGCGACGGCGACTATATCGTCGGTACCAGCGGAGATCCGAACCTGCTTCGGATCGGGCGGACGGGAGACCTGCGGTGGACGCAGAACCTCAAAGGGCCCCTGAACTACGCCAGCCCCACACGCGACGGAGGAATCATCGTTGCGGGCACCGTCGGATCGAGGGAGACCGGGCATCTCATGATGAACCTGGTACGGGTGAACGCCACCGGCGGGATCGAATGGGAGCGGCTCTGTTCGCCTGCGATGGGAATCGGTTACGATGCGAAGGAGACGGAGGACGGAGGCGTGATCGCTGTGGGGACGAATCACACGATCGCGACACGTACATCCCCGAAGGATCCGCTCCCTGTCACATCGGGCGCATACATCATCAGGACCGACTCGGACGGGAGAGTCATCTGGGAAACTACGCTGGAACCCGACCGCCTCATTGGAGGGATAAGGGTTCTCCAGGCCCGGGACAAAGGATACCTCGTCCTCGGAAACGGCGGCGATGCCCAGGGGGACGTAGCCCTCTCGTCGACAAATTACATGGGCTGGGTCCGCCTCGTCAAGTTGGGAGCCGAGAAGGACGATCGGGGCTTTCCGTTGATCTGGTTCCTTCTTCCCATCGCGGCTGTCGTCATGGTACTCGCCGTCCTCCGGGTACGTCGATCTTGAGAACAGGAGCCGAAAAAAGGTTAAAGGAACCGGCCGAACCGCTCCTGCCCGACCTTGCAGATCGGGCACTGGAGCGGGGGTTCCCCGCGGGCGCAGAGGTAGCCGCAGACCCCGCACCGCCAGACCGGAAAGGGGAGCGCGCCTACCGTCCCGGTTGCCTTCCTGGCCTCGGCCCTGGCCCGCTCGCGCTCGGCCCGTGGGGGACGCCGCTCGGGGATCGCGCCGACCGTCTGTTCTCCCTGCTTGACGCTCTTGGAGACGTAGAGGGCGCAGTAGCAGGCGTTGTGCTCGGCGAGGTCCGGGTCGCGGTAGTCGCAGGGGCAGACGATGTCGAGGTCGGCCTCCTTCGATCCCATCGCGAGGCGGCAGGGGCAGGAGCGGTAGCCGTACCGGCGCTCGTTCTCGATTAACCCTCTGACGAGCCCCTTCGTGAACGCTTCGTCCGGGTGGAGATGGTAGCCGGCGGATTCGGCATTATGGTCGATCTCGCAGTAGACCCGATCGATCTCCTCGTCGGTGATCGGCGCGGGCTCGCTCACGCGAGCGCCTTCCGTAGGTCGTCCTCCCTGAACCCGACGATGGTCTCGTCGCCGATCACGACGGTCGGAAAGGAGAGGGCGGGGTTGTACTTCTCGACCTCTTCCACAACGGCCTTCTGCTCGTCCGGGCCGACCTTGTCGACGTAGAGGTAGTCGAAGGCGACTCCGAGATCGGTCAGTAACTGTTTGGTCTTGGCGCACCAGCCGCAGGTGGAGAGTGCGTAGAGCATGATCTTTCCGCGGTCCCGACCGTCGACGTGTTCGGTCTTCATGGCATGGATTCCCCGGGGCCGGAATAAATACCTTCTGTCGCCGGTCTCGGGCAGAGCGGACGGGTTCACCCGAGGGCCGTGAGCGCCCCGGCGAGACGGCCGATCCCCTCCGCGCACCGCTCGGGATTGGTGTTCGAGAAGTTCAGGCGGATCACGTCGTCGCCGCCCCCGAGGAAGAACGGTGGTCCCGGCATCACGGCCACCCCCCGCCGGACTCCCTCCTCGAAGAGGGCCAGAGACGAGATGCCGCGGGGGAGGCGGGCGAGCAGGAACATGCCGCCCTCGGGGATGGTGTGCGCCAGGTCGGGGCACAGGTCGTCGAGCGCGTCGACGAGCGCCCGGCAGTTCTCTTCGTACAGCCGCGCGACCCTGCGGCACTGCGTGTCGAGGTCGTGGGTCGTGAGCCAGCGGTGGAGCACGAGCTGGCAGAGGTGGTTCGAGTGGAGGTCGGCCGCCTGCTTGGCCACGTTGAACTGCGCGAGCACCTCCTCGGGTGCGACGAGCCAGCCGCAACGCATACCGGGCGCGAGCACCTTCGAGAACGAGCCCGAGAGAAGCGCTCGGCCCGGGAGGTCGGCCGCGATCGGCCGGCGGGCCCGGCCGTCGAAGAAGAGCTCCCCGAACGCGTCATCCTCGTAAAGGAGCGTCTCCGAGCCGTCGAGGAGGTCGGCGACGGCCCGCCTCGCCTCCTCGGGGTACGTCAGGCCCGACGGGTTCTGCGCGTTCGGGATCGCATAGAAGAACTTGGGCCGGTCTCGGGTCACGACCCGTTCGAGCACCGGGAGGTCCGGCCCGCCCTCGCCGACGGGAACGGCCGAGAACTGCGGCTCGTACAGGCTGAAGGCCTCGATCGCGCCGAGGTACCCGGGCGCCTCGATCGCGACGGCGTCGCCGGGATCGACGAGGCACTTCGCGACGAGGTCGAGGCACTGCTGCGAGCCGTTCACGATCTGGATATTCGCGGCGGTTATGTCGAGGCCTACGCGGCGCCGGTAGCGGTCGGCGATGAACTCGCGGAGCGGGCGGTACCCGTCGGTGGTCGAATACTGCAGGGCGGCCGGACCCGCATCGGCGAACACGTCGGCCGCTGCCTCCGCGATTCCGACAGTATCGAGGACCGCGGTCGAAGGCAGGCCTCCCGCGAACGAGATCACGGACGGGTCGGCCGAGACGGCGAAGAGCGTCCCGAGGAACGACGGCGGGACCGCGGCCATGCGGCGGGAGAAGCGGTACGGGCGCGCTGTCACGGAGAACCGTTGGGAGCCGCAGGCGTTAACCCTGCGGATCGGACGTCAGACTCCTTCGAACGCGGTGGTGTACTTCGAGAAGCGAGACCAACGGAACGGCATCGCCTCAAGAACGGACCGCGCGGCACGACCGAGAGGTGCATGCCGACGTCCTCTCCTGGGGCCCGCTGCGAATACCGGTACCGCACGAGCACAAGACCGATCAGGAAGAGGGTCGCGATGACCGAGAGCGCCCGCTCATCGGCACCAAGCCCGAGGCCGATCGCGATCGCAATCAGGATGAAGGCGAGCTCCTCGGGGTCCTTGACTGCGGTCCGGAAGCGGACGATCGAGAGAGCCCAGACCAGCCCGAGCGAGAGGGCGAGTGAGGACTTGATCACGGTGATGATGAACATCGTCGTGACCGCGATCAAGAGAAAGGTGCGCCCGAACGCCCGGCGGCTCGAGAGGGCCGTTCCATACCGGACGTAGATGAAGCCGACGAGCATGGAGAGGATGGCGGCGAGCAGCAGGTTCAGGATAAATCCGCCCGGCGGGATCTGGGAGCTCTGCGTGCTCAGGAACTCTTCGAATGAGGGAATGGTCGGTTGCACGCCGTCTCACGGTCCGTCGCCCTGCGTCGACTGTCCCCCACATACGGTTTCATCGAATAAATCCCATTCCCAAGAGAGTGCCCGACCGCGACCGCCGCGAGCGCTCAGCTGATGGCATCGTGTTACAGGTCGTCTCGTCTGCGCGCCGCATCCCGCGATTCTGAAGGTGCGGATGCGGCTCCCTCGAATCTTCAGGGTACTGAATGATTTATCTTCGTCGAGCCTCTCGAGGGGGCCGATAATGACGGATGTATCCTCGTCCCCATTACGCGGGGGGTGATCCTCGCGGCGACTATCCGGAGTGTCCTCCACGGGACATGCCCATCGTGATCTCGGGCGCCGTCGCCTCCGCGATGACGCTCGTGCGTATCGCGTTCGGCATATATTCGGCATGAAGACACACATCGCCATGCCCCGGGGCGCCCTCTTCCGCATCGCTCTCTCGCTCTTCCTCCACGTCGCGGGGTACGGTTCCCCCGGTACGACGGCTTCTACCCTACCACAAAGGTGCACACCTCGTCTCCTCGTTCACGATCGTCCTTCTCGAGTTCATGATCGCGCTGCCCTTCCATCGGTTCATCCCGATGCTCCGCTCCGCCCGGTCGATCGCCTTCTTCAGGTTGATCTTCGCGTTCCCAGTCGGCGCGGGAGATCCTCGAGTTCCAGGTCGACCGCCTCTTCGGAACTCACATCCAGCACGGTCCCGACGACACGATGTACGACCTTTTCTCCGACGGCGTGGGCGACCTAGTCGTCGCGGGCGCAGGCATGGTCTCGCTCACGTTCCACGGAGGGGCGGTAACGCCATCGGTGGAAAGGAGGAGCCGGGCTACGCCGCCCATGGGCCAGGAAGCGACACGAGATCGTTTGCCGGGATACGAATTGCTTATACGACCCCGGATCCATATTCCCCGGATGACCGATGCGCCGCGCATGCCGCACCTGAACCGGTTCTTCTCGGTCACTCTCGTCCTGACGGTCCTGTCGGCCTCGCTCGGGGCTTTCATGGTTGAGCAGCGGGATCCCGCGGTGACCGATCTGGCGGTCGAGGGCGCCCCCGGCGGGATCGTCTTCATTGCGGACCCCCACGTTCGCGAGGAGAACCTGCCGCTGATCAATGAGACGATTCGCGAGATCAACGAGATGCATCCGTCGCTCGTGCTGATCGGCGGCGATTTCGTCTTCGGCGGCGACGACGACCTCGGACTCCAGTCTGTCTGGAGCGAGCTGGACGCGCCGACCTACGCCATCCTCGGCAACCACGACTACCGGTCGGGCGACACGGCAACGACCCTCGTGAAGAAACTGACCCAGATCCGCCAGGCCCGGGTCTCTGCGGCCGACTACGACCTCGGCAGCCTTGACGACGGGACGGCCGATGTCGCCTACGCGGACCGGGTCTCCGCCGCGCTCGAGGCGAATGGCGTGCATGTACTCCGGAACCAGGTAGTCGATCTCGAGATCGACGGCCAGCCCGTCCGCCTCGTCGGCTTCGACGACGGCTGGGCCGGGCGCGCAAGCCCGCCGGGGCTCGAACCGACCGACGCCTTCACCATCTACCTGATCCACGAGCCCGACTGCGCGGCTCCGTGGGATGCGGACCTGATCCTGGCCGGCCATACCCACGGCGGCCAGTTCCTGCCGGCCGGCGTCGCGGACCGGCTCGGACTCTCGGGCCGGAGTGCCTGCGGTGATGCGGTGATGTACGTCACGCGTGGAATCGGCACGTCGAACCTGCCGCGCGAGATCCGGGCGACGCCGCCCGAGATCGTTCGCATCGTGTCCGGATAGGGTCCCTCGACCCAAACGGGTCGGTCATTGCAGCCTCGGGTGACGCGATCATTCCAGGGCGCACGCCCGGGTGCCCCGGCACCTTCGTCCAGTGCCAGGCCGATCGGATCGTTCTCGTGGGGCCGATCAGGAAAGTCGCGCGATCAGTCCCCGTCATCGCCTACCATTACGTCTTCTCAATTTTCCTGCGTCAGCACGGCCCGATGACGGTGTCCTTCGCGGCAGAAGAACCGGACCTCGATTGTGCAGCCGGAGTGCTGTCCCTGGGGTCGATGAGCTCGGCCCGGAGTCCGCGAGCCGCCATGTCGAGCAGCGCTGCGAGCCGGGAAGGGAATACATACTCGCCACGCGCCGTCAGCGACGCGAGAGCGAGATGTAGTAGAGGAGCTGCAGGATCGATGTCACGGCGGCGGCTACGTACGTGAAGCCGGCGGCGGTCAGCATCGAACGGGCGCCGCGGCGGTCGTTCTCGTCGACGAGCAGGCCGGCCTGGTCGAGGAGGCGGAATGCCCGGCGTGAGGCGTCAAACTCGACCGGCACGGTCATGATCGTGAAGATCACCATCAGGCCGAAGAAGAAGATCCCGAGGTAGAAGAGCCCGGCGATCCCCATGAACAGGCCGAGCAGGATACAGATGTACGAGAGGGTCGGGCTGAAGCGCAGCGCCGGAACGAGCGCGGTCCTGAGCTTCATCAGGCCCGAGCCGGTCTGGTGCTGCTGGACGTGGCCGAGTTCGTGGGCAGTCACGGCCATCGAAGCAACCGACGGGGTTGCGGCCACGGCCTGAGAGAGGCGAACCACGTTCGCGGACGGGTCGAAGTGGTCCGAGAGTTCTCCCGGCGTGGTCTGGAGAGCGATGGGCTGGAGGCCGGTCCTGCCGAAGAGCGCCTGTCCGACCTGAAGGCCGGTGAGGCCGGCGTGGTTGGGCACCCTCGACCACTTGCCGTAGGTCGAGCGGAGCCAGAGCTGGACGCCGGCGGAGATCGCGATCGTGGGGATCAGGACGAAGATGAAGTAGAACGGATCGAAGAAGATGACCATGGCCGAACCCTCGGTACCCTGTCTGATGCGCCCGCACCTTTTTGAAGATTCCGGTCATGCCGGCACCCGGGGCTAGCGTAGATCTCCCCCGATGCGAACGACATGGACGAAGCGGATACCGGAGGCTCGACCGATGATCAGAGCTCGGGCGGGGACGCGATACTTGGCGAACCCAGGAGGCTTCGATAGCGAGAGACATGGTCCGCCACGATGGCGGAAGCTCGGGAAGTTGAAAATGAGGAAAACGCCCCGGCCGGGCGTTGGGCCATTTGGTGTAACGCCCTAGGCACCTATTTATAAAGGAAGGGCCCATTACTGTCTATGGCGCGCACGAATCAACGGTTCCACCGCCCCGATGCCAGCTTCCGGCAAACGGCGCCCGGACTTCTTGATCGGGCTGTCGCGACCGGCACGATCACGACCGACGACCAGAACCTTATCCGAGAGTTCGTAACGGAGAAGGCGTCTTCGAATAACCTGAGCCCGTCGCGGATCTACAAGATGTACGGCTTCTTCACCGGCTGGCGCGAGCACGTCGGGCCGTTCCGGGAGAACACCATCGGCGATCTGTATGCCGGGATCGAGCGGCTGAAGACGGCGACGAAGGCCGACGGCAGCGCGCGCTATACCCAGAACACCCAGGGCGACTATATCAAAGCACTCAAGCGGTTCTACCTGTGGCTGAT
>DUGU01000207.1 GCA_013331215.1 Methanoregulaceae archaeon | reverse complement strand
AGTCCTCGGCGACGGGGAGTATGTTGTCCTTCATTCGGAGTATTTTCTCTCCGGAAAGCACCAGACGGGGTTCGACATCTTCCGGTTCGAAGACGGCAGGATTGTCGAGCACTGGGACAACCTGCAGGAGACGGCGGCTCAGACCAGGAACGGACACAGCATGACCGATGGTCCGACGCAGGTCGGTGACCTCGATAAGACCGCAGAGAACAAGGCACGTGTCCGGGATTTCACGACCTCCGTGCTGCTGGGTCAGCATCCGGAAAGACTGTCGTCGTTCTTCGAAGGGGACACGTACATCCAGCACGACCCGCTCGTTGCGGACGGGGTGTCGGGGCTTACGGCCGCACTCCGGGACTTCGCCGCACGGGGGATGGCCATCCATTTTAACCGGACCAGGATGGTTTTCGGGGAGGGCAACTTTGTTCTGGCGGCAAGTGAGGGAACCCTTGGATCGCAGCCCGTCACATATTATGACCTCTTCCGGGTCGAGAACGGGAAACTCGCCGAGCACTGGAATGTCATCGAACCCGTGACGCCGAAGGAGGAATGGAGAAACCAGAACGGGAAATTCTGGGCGCGATCGATTCCTGACGCGGGCAGGCCTCCTGTTTTTCCAGGAGGAACGGACCGGGCGATGTATGAGCATGTCCTGGATACGATTGCGCCGGGTACTCGCTCACACCTATCGTCCCGGCGATGCGTGTGTCCCGAAGGAGGTGAGGCACGAATGCGAGCCGGGCCGGTGAGCATGGTCTTCCCGGCCCGGATCTTGGATCCGGTCGGTCCAATTCCCCGGATGTGCTGCGATGCGGAACGGAGAGGCCGGTCGGCTCTGCGATGCGTGCTATCAAAAAGAGATGCAACGGATGCCTGACAGCGGGAGGGTGCCGTTACCGTGGAGTTCTTCGCACCCGCCTCGCCTCTACCGCGGTACCGGCCAGCAGCGGCATCGTTGCGGATACACCAAGCATTTTCACCCGTGACCGGCAAGCTGATCGATGCAGCACCCTCCCGGACCGATTCATGCCATCTCCCCATCTCTCTATCGAAGCGATACGGTTGCCGGCGTTCCTCTACCGTCCCGATGGCACGATCCTGGCTGTCAATGACCTGGCCGGGGTCTTCGCCGGCCGGGAGCTGGCGGGGTGCTCCGCCGCCGACGCCGTCCGCATCTTCACCCATCGCCGGCTTGACGGCACGCCCCTCACGCCGGCCGAGCTGCCGGACAGCCGGGCGCTGGCGGGCGAAGAGGTGATCGCTCGCGGTCACTGTCGCGGACGGCCGGACGCTCCGGATCCTCGTCACGGCCTCCCCGATCCGGGAGGACGGCGCGTTGGCCGGCGCCCTCGTCCTCTGGCAGGACGTCACCGGGTGCACGCAGGCCGAACGGGAGCTGGCCCGGTATGCCGACGACCTTCGCGGGAGCCGTGAGCAGCTGGGAGACGTGATCGAGGCCACCGGCGCCGGGTTCTACCAGATCGCCCTCGAGCGGATGGAGGGGACGATCAGCCGGCGCGGTGCCGAGATACTCGGGTTCGCGACCCCGGAGATGCCCTCGCTGTTCGAGATTATGGCGGAGGCCCAGGCGCGGATGCATCCCGACGACCTCCAGGGGGTCCTCGGCTCCTTTATGACGTTCGTCGAGGCCGAGACCGAGCGGAACGAGGTGGAGTTCAGGGTCCGGTCCCTCGACGGCGGGTGGCGCTGGGTCCTGGCGATCAGCACCTCGGCGAAACGGAACGCGGCCGGGCGCGTGGTCATGCTCGCGGGCTTCCTCTTCGATATCGACGAGCGGAAGAAGGCCGAGGCGGCCCTCCGGCGGTCGAACGAAGAGCTGCAGCGCTTTGCGTACATGGCGAGCCACGACCTGCAGGAGCCGCTCCGCAGCCTCGTCAGCTTCTCGCAGCTCCTCGAGCGCCGGTACCGGGGCCGGCTCGATTCGGACGCGGACGAGTACATCGCGTTCATCGTCGAGGGCGGGAACCGGATGCAGCGGCTGATCGAGGATCTGCTCCGGGTCTCGCGGGTCGAGACGACGGCGAAGCCCCTCGAGCCGACGAACTCGACGGCCGTCGTGGCCGACGTGGAGCGCGCGATGGAGACGTCGCTGCGGGAAGCCGGCGCGACCCTTGAGGCCGGCGACCTGCCCATGGTGAGGGCCGACGCGGCGCAGCTGGAACAGGTCTTTATGAACCTGATCGGAAACGCGATCAAGTACCGGCACCCCGATCGTCCGCCCGCGATCCGGATCGCGGCGCGGCGTGTCGGGCCGATGGTCCAGTTCGCGGTGCAGGACAACGGGATCGGCATCGAGCCCGAGTACCACGACCTGATCTTCGAGATGTTCCGCCGGCTCCATACCCACGACGAGTACGAGGGGACAGGGATCGGGCTGGCAGTGGTCCTGAAGATCGTCGAACGCCACGGCGGGAAGGTGTGGGTCGAATCGACCCCAGGGGAGGGCTCGACCTTCATCTTCACCCTCCCGGCCGCCTGAACCGTTGTGGCAATCGACGACAGGCGGGGTGGCTCCACCCCCCGGGGAATCCTTCCGGCGATCGGTCCGGCGCCGGAGGACGAAGCCTCGCACGAGTCGAAATCCCTCCCAGTCTATTTTTCAGGGCCGTCGGAATACGGACGGGGAATCTGCGGCTTGAGGGCGTGGAGTGAGCCGGAGCCCTCCGGCGAGACATAACCCGCATGATCTCCTGCGACAACACCGGGCGTCTTTGCTTGCGGAACGGTACGGAGCGGAAAGTCGGCATGGAGGGTCAGGTCGGGATCGGAGGTCCAGTGTCCCGAATTATCTTCCATTTTGTCAAACAGGCGAGACCCATTGTACCGCAATGGGGTATCGGAAACCTTAATAAACCCAATCGTTGTTATCTCCGACCATGGCAGACTTCCTTCGCGCAGGTGCCGTGGTCATGCTCGTTGTCATGACGGCGGGCGTGCTCCTGTCCGGGTGTACGACGACCCCGTCGACCGCCGGGACCCCCACGATTGCGATCAGTTCTCCCCAGAACGGAGAGGCCGTTCCCGCCGGAAACGTGACGGTCACCGTTCGGGTGACGAACTTCAGCATCGTGGACAAGCAGGGACAGGCCAGTGTCGCGGGCCAGGGACACGTGCATTTCTACATGGACGTGAACCCCCTGCCGAGCGACCCGTCCAGGCCTGCGATCCCAACCGATCCGAACGCGGCGTGGGCCCACGCCTCCGGCACGACCTACACGTTCACGAATGTGACGCCCGGGACGCACACCTTCGCGGTCCAACTCGCGAACAACGACCATACTCCAGTCTCGCCCATCACGACCGCCAGCATCACGGTCATCGTCTCCGGACCGGCGGCAGCACCCTCGGTGATGATCGTATCGCCGCAGAACGGTGCAACGGTATCGGCTGGAAACGTGACGGTGACTGCGATGGTCAGCAACTTCACGGTCGTCGATAAGCAGGGACAGGCCAGTGTCGCGGGCCAGGGGCACCTTCACTTCTACATGGACGTGAGCCCCCTGCCGAGCACTCCGGGTCAGCCGGCGATACCACCGAACGCGGGCGCCGTCTGGGCCCACGTCTCGGGAACGACCTATACGTTCACGAACGTCACCGCCGGACAGCACACTTTCTCCGTCCAGCTCGCGAATAACGATCATACCCCGGTCATACCTATCGTGACCGACAGCGTCACGGTCACTGCTTCAGGGTCGTCGACGACCCAGGTATCGACCACCGGAGGGACGACGACAGGCGCGACGACTACCAGCACGACGATCGCGACCACGACGACCTCGAGCTTGTCCGGCGGCTCTTCGGGATACTGATCCAATTTTTCCGCGGTACCAATATGGTCGGGCCGCGGACAGCTCCAATCCCTCCGGACGCCGAAACGTCCGCACGGAAGTGCATCGAACCCTATAAGTCCGAATGTAATGCTCGGAGCAATTCTAAAAAAATGTTAATATAATATATTGACGTTACGGTGGCCCATGAATCGAACGGTGATCGCCCTCATCGCCATTGTATGCATGGCGATGGTGGCATTGGCCGTGGCGGCAATACCCACGGGAACGAGTCCCTCCAGCGGGAACGCAACCTCTTCTGAACACCAATTCCATCCATTCTCGGGGACGCCCTCGGCGATCTCCGACAGGATCGAGGCCGAGAACTATGGTACAGGCGGCCAGGGCATCGCCTGGTTCGACCGGACACCCGGGAACCAGGGCGGCGCGTACCGCCAGGATGACGTCGACATCGAGAACGGCGGCAGCGGCCACGTGGTCGCGTTCGTCAAGAGTTCGGAGTGGCTGATCTACTCGGTCCACATTCCAGAAAACGGCATGTACCGCGCCACGTTCCATGCGTCGAGCCCCTGGGACGACCGACAGATCTGGGTCTGGGTCGACGGCATCCTCGAGGCGAAGGTCGCGGTGAAGAACACGGGCTCGTTCGACTCCTACGAGGACGTGTCGGCTGATGTTGCACTCCCGGTCGGGAACCACTACATCAAGCTCGAGTTCGAAAAGGACGCGCAGAACCTCGACTACATGACCTTCGAGCGGACCGGCGACATCCCGACCTGGCCCTTCTTCGGCCAGGGCACGGCCCCAACCTCGACAGCAACAGGCACCGTGACCCCGACACCGACGGCCGGAGAGGGCGGCGGTGGCGCGAACGTAACCCCGACGCCGACCCCGACGGTAACGGGCAACGTGACCGCGACGCCGACACCCGGTGAGGGCGGCGGCGGCGCGAACGTGACCCCGACCCCGACGACGGTCCCCGGAGCAGGCGCAGCGCCCGAGGCGAGCCAGTACGCCGCAGACTGGCCCTTCCCGAACAGGGACTACAACAACTCCCGGGCCAGCACCGACTCGCCGATCAACGCCGCGAACGTGGCCTCGCTCAACCTGACCTGGGCCTACAACATCACCGGGATTGGCACCTTCGGCGGTGGGACGAGCAACCCGATCATCCTCGGCGACACGATCTTCTCCCAGGACCTCAAGGCGAACGTCATCGCGCTCGACCGGACGACCGGGGCGGTAAAGTGGATGAAGGACTACAATGCTTCGTTCGTCGAGGGGCCGAACGGGC
>DUGU01000347.1 GCA_013331215.1 Methanoregulaceae archaeon | reverse complement strand
CGAGCGCGGAAGCGACCGGGCTGCGTCCTGGAGATGGAGGAGGAGGCCCTGGTCCTGCGGCTTCTGGAGGAGCCGGTAGAGGAAGGTGATGATCGGCGGGGCGAAGACGAGGGCCGCGACGGCCGCAGTCCACGCGATCGGGTCCGGGAGGAGGAGCCACGCGATCAGGAGGAGAGCCAGCTCGGCCGGCGCCACCAGGCTGCGCCGGAGGTTGTCCACGATCTTCCAGCGGGAGAGGGCTGAGAGCGTGTTCCGCCGCCGCTCGCCGTTGGGGGCCGGCACCGTCGGGAGTACCCAGTCCCCGACCTGCCAGTCACCCCGGATCCAGCGGTGGCGTCGCGAGACGTCGGCGAGGTACCGCAGGGGGTGGTCCTCGAAGAGCATGACGTCGGTCACGAGGGCCACGCGGGCGTACGAGCCCTCGATCAGGTCGTGGGAGAGAACGCGGTTCTCGGGGAACCGCTCGCCGAGAGTCGCCCCGAAAGCCTCGAGGTCGTAGAGCCCTTTCCCGATGAACGAGGCCTCCTTGAAGGTGTCCTGGTAGACGTCCGAGACCGCGCGCGTGTACGGGTCGATGCCCGGCTCGCCGCCGAAGACCCGGACATACCACGACCGGGCCGAGTCGGTCAGGGTCAGGCCGATCCGCGGCTGGAGCACGCCGTAGCCGGCCACGACCCTGCCGAGGACCGGGTCCACCACGGGACGATTGAGGGGGTGCGCGGCCGTCCCGACCAGTTTCCGTGCCTCTTCGCGCGGAAGCTCGGTGTCGGCATCGAGCGTGATTACGTACCGCGTGCCCTCGAGGGCCGCAAGGTCGCCGACGATCGCGGCGAAGGGCTCGGTCCTCCTCTCTATCAGCAGCCGGTTCAGGGCCTCGATCGCGCCCCGTTTCCGCTCGTAGCCCATGAACCGCTCTTCCCGCGGGTTCCACTGCCGGGGCCGGTGCAGGAGCAGGAACGGCGACCGCCCCCCGGCCGCGTACCGGGAGTTGAGCTCCTCCGTGCCGGCCACGGCGCGGGCGATCGTCTCCGCGTCCTGCGGCACGACCTCGCTGTCGGCGGCGGGCAGGTCGGAGAGAAGCGCGAATGAGAGCTGCCGGTCGCGGTTGCCGAGGTACCGGACCTCCAGCAGCTCGAGCAGCCGGTCGACATCGTCGGGGGTCGAGAGCACGGTCGGGACCACCACGAGGGTGCGGCACTCGAGCGGGATCCCGTCGTCGAAGTCGAGTCGAGGCAGGATCTTCGGCTTGGCGATCAGCATCGCGGCCCAGTTGACGAGCGAGACCGCCGTCTGGCTCGCGGCGAGAAGCAGTACCGGGACGAAGAGCGCGAGCGCGGCGAGAGGGAGGCCCGCCATGGCGGCCCATGTCCCGCCGGCGGCCGTGATCATACCGGCGATCACCGCGATCCCGCCGAGGTAGAGCGGCAGGGGGGCCTGCCGCCCGATCCGCCGGACCCGCTCCGCGCCGGGCGGGCTGTATCCCACCGTCTGCTGGAGCTCCGGCAGGCCCCGGTCGATCAGGAAATACCCGACGTGCGCCGACCGGTCCGCGCCGCCGAGCCGCATGCGCCGGTCGACCGCGAGCTCCATAGCCCGCCGCGCCACCTCCTCCTCAGTGAGTTCCGCGTGCCGCGCGAGCGTCTCAACCACGTGCCGGTACCGGTCGCGGGTCGCGAAGTCCATCGCGGCGTACGGGTCCTGCGGGTTGGACCGCAGCACGCTCTCGACGACCGAGAGCCTCTCCACGAAGAGGCGCCAGTCGATCCCGTCGAGGGTCCGTAGCGACGTGATCGAGTTGCCGATCGAGACCTGGTCCGCAGCCTGGGCCCGGGTCTCCATCTGGACCATCTGCTCGATGGTCAGGCTCATCTCCGAGAGCCGCTGCTCGATCCAGGTCAGGGCCAGGGTCAAAACAGGCGAACGGCCCCGGAGTTGCCGCGCCAGCTCCGCGACGAAGGCGCTGGTCATGGGCGGGTCCGAGCGGGCCATCTCGGCCACGACCAGGATCATGCTCTTCGGGTCCTTCTCGGCGATCTCGATCATCCGGTCGGCCCAGACGGAGGCGTTGTCCGAGTCGACCCGGTTCGCCCCGATCCGGGTCGAGACCCGGCGCAGGTTCTCGATCAGGGCGAGCCGGAGCATGATCGGCACGGCCCAGAGCTCGCCCAGCCGGAGCGGGGCTACGGTCTGGAACGCCTCTACGAACGCGGAGAGGACGTCGAGGTCGACCCGCCCGTCGTTGTGCGCGATCAGCTCGCGGGCGATGAAGTAGACTCGGGGGTATCCGGCGAGCGGGCCGTTCTCGAGGCGCGGGAGCCGCCTGCTGTACCCGAGCGGAAGGTGGCGGCGGGCCGTCCTGACCTGCTCCTCGACCAGGTAGAAGTTGTCGAGGAGCCACTCGCCCGCCGGCGCGATCCGGCGGTTCTTCTCGAGCGCCGCCGTGATCAGGGTGAAGGTCTCGACCAGGATGGTCTCGTTCTCGGCGAGGCGGGGGAGCAGGCGGTCGTCGCCTCCGCTCATATCCACGCCGTACCAGTCCGCCATCTCCACGGCGTGGGCCGAGAGCTGCTCGGCCGAGAGCAGCTCGCTCCGGAGCGGCTGGGTGTCCGCAGAACTGGTGCCTGCGGTCCCCGTATCCGTCACGCGCTCACGGAGGCGGGTCACGTCCCGCCGCAGCGTCTTAATGCCGTCCTTCACCCGACCGTCCCCCCGGTGTCCCGGGCGTTGCAGATATGTCTGCTTTCTGTCCTAATCGCTCTGCCGACGCTTGTAGCCTTCGCCGAATGGATGCGGGGTGGCACCCTTAAATAGTATCCGATTCATCGAGAACGGGATAGCGTTATGCCCGAGAATCCGACCGATCCCGACGTCTGCACCGACCCTGAGATGAAGAAGAGCTGCAGCGGCGAGTGCGCGAGCTGCCCGAGCGCGAAGGAGCACGGAATGGGGAGCGGGCTCCCGGAGAGGGCCACGCTCGACGTCAAGCACGTGATCCTGGTCCTCTCGGGCAAGGGCGGCGTGGGCAAGAGCACGGTNNAGGGCGGCGTGGGCAAGTCCACGGTGGCCGTGAACCTCGCATACGCGCTCTCGAGCCACGGGTACAACACGGGCCTGCTCGACCTCGACCTCCACGGCCCGACGGTCCCGAAGATGCTCGGGATCGAGAACTCCCGGCTCCAGACGATCGACAACAAGATCGAGCCCGTGCGCGTCACCGGGACGCTCGCGGCGGTCTCGATGGCGTTCCTGCTCCCCGACACCTCGACGCCGGTGATCTGGCGGGGCCCGATGAAGATGTCGGCGATCAGCCAGTTCCTCTCGGACGTCAACTGGGGATCGCTCGACTACCTCGTGGTCGACCTGCCGCCGGGCACGGGGGACGAGGCGCTGACCATCGCCCAGCTCGCGCCGAACTTGCGGGGGGCGGTGATCGTGACCACGCCGCAGGAGGTGGCCACCCTCGAAACGAGTAAGGCCGTGCGGTTCGTGGAGAAGCTCGGCA
Organism: Methanoregulaceae archaeon; assembly: GCA_013331215.1. Lineage (GTDB taxonomy): Archaea > Halobacteriota > Methanomicrobia > Methanomicrobiales > Methanospirillaceae > UBA288 > UBA288 sp11384u. Next base: position 998 of record DUGU01000347.1, on the reverse strand, counting down.
TCCCCGTGATCGGCGTGGTCGAGAACATGAGCGGGATGGTCTGCCCCCACTGCCAGACCGAGATCGATGTCTTCGGCAAGGGCGGCGGCAAGAAGATGGCCGAGGACCTCGGCGTTCCGTTCCTCGGCGCAATCCCGCTCGATATCGCGATGCGCGAGGCCGGCGACGCGGGCCGGCCGGCCGTGATCCGGCGGGGACTCGAGGACCCCACCTGGAAAGCGATCAACGAGGTCATGGAAAACCTGATCAAGCGCGTCGAAGGGTAACTCGTCCCCCCCCTCTTTTTCCAGATCCGCGAGTCCGTTATTGATGGCCGAGAGCGAAGGCCGGATAACTATATATCGGCGGAAGGAAGCGCTGTTCCTTACATCCGAAGCATAAGATTTAATCGCTCCGTTCGCAATTTCAAGGCCGTAGCGCCCACCGCCTGGCCCAGCGTTTTTAAATATGGCAACAGCGAAGTTCCATCAGCGGAATCATGCGCGGATCAGGTCCCGGATCGCCTGACTCCTCTGTCTTTCGTTCACTGGGCCCGCACCGTGCACTCCGTCCAGCTTTGTAAAACAGGTGACTCATGAATCTTCGACAGCCGAATGCCAATGAGGCGGTCGGGACCTCGAACCGGTCCCGCGACGTCTCGCCGACCTCCGGTATCTGCACGCGCTGCGTGGACGGATGCCGCGGGGCCTGCGAGATCTGGCTCTCCTCATTCCGCGGGCGCGAGGTGCTCTACCCCGGCCCGTTCGGAGAGATCACGGCCGGGGCCGATAAGCAGTTCCCGGTCGACTACTCCCACGTGAACATCCAGGGATACGCAGTGGGCGCCCGGGGCCTGCCCGAGGGCGTCGTGGCCTCGCCCGACACCGCGGTCTTCTCCGAGGTCGACACCCGGACCGAGTACGGTTGGGACATCAAGGTCCCCATGCGCCTCCCGATCTTCACGGGCGCGCTCGGATCGACCGAGATCGCCCGCGCGAACTGGGAGCACTTCGCCATCG
>DUGU01000296.1 GCA_013331215.1 Methanoregulaceae archaeon | reverse complement strand
TCTCGTACTCCTTCCGGATCGCGGCCTCCTCCGGCTTCCACTCGACCCCGAACGGCGGGTTCGCGAGCATGTAATCGAAGCGCTGGCCGGCGAAGTGGTCGTCCGTGAAGCTGTCGCCAAAGTGGACGTTTCCCGGGTCCTGGCCCTTGATCAGCAGGTCCGATCCGCAGATGGCGTAGGCCTGATCGTTATAGTCCTGGCCGAAGACCTTCAGCTCGGCCTCGGGGTTCGTCTCCTCCACGTACTCCTCGGCCACGGAGAGCATTCCACCGGTGCCGCAGGCCGGGTCGTAGAGCGTCCTGATGATCCCCGGCGTCGTCAGCACAGCGTCGTCCTCGGCAAAGAGCAGGTTGACCATCAGCCGGATCACCTCGCGCGGCGTGAAATGGTCGCCGGCCTCCTCGTTCGAGGCCTCGTTGAACCGCCGGATCAGCTCCTCGAAGAGGTAGCCCATCTCCCGGTTCGAGACCTTGGAGGGGTGGAGGTCCACCTCGCAAAACGTGGAGAGGATGAGGAACAGGCGGTCCGCCTTGTCGAGCTTGGAGATCTGCTCCTCGAAGCCGAAGTGCTCGAGGATGTCCTTCGCCTGTTTCGAGAAGCCCGCGAGATAATCGACCAGATTCTCCGCGATCTTGTCCGGCTCGCCTTTCAGTTTTTCGAATGTGAACTTGCTCGTGTTGTGAAACCGGTGGCCGGTAATCTCGTTGAGAACCAGCTCGGCGTTCTGCGTGCGGCCCCGCTGTTCCAGCTCGGCGATCTTCGCCAGGACCGCCTCCTTGGTCGGTGCCAGCACGCAGTCGAGCCGGCGAAGCACCAGCATCGGGAGCATGATGTCTTTGTATTGATTCGGGCGGTACGGGCCGCGCAGGAGGTCCGCGACAGACCAGATAAACGAAGCCTTCTCATTCCAGCGTTCGATCGACATCGGGAACCTATTGATTGAGATAGCGGAGGCCCCGCCGTTGTGGAGGGGCGGCGGGGCGCTCGGTGATACAGATAGATATCGCTTCAACCCTATTTTGTCGATCCGATCCGGCCCGATTGCCGTGCTGTCAATGGCCGCTGATATCGTGCTGGAGGAGGGGGAGGCAGAACCATCAGACCAGCGTCCGCGGCCAAGGATTTTACAACTCGTAAACCGTGGTCGCCGGCCCGCACCCCGCGGCACGCGGTTTTTTATGCTCCGGGACGCAGATGGGTGTGAACCGGTGAGGGAGAGAGGATGGAGGACGTCAGGCACGCGTTCGACTCGTTCGCCCTGGAGTACGATACCCAGCGCGACCACGTGATCCCCGAGTTGCAGCAGTTCTACGGGGCGGCCGCCTGGGCGGCCGAGACCCCGCGGCACGACCCCGGTATCCTGGATATCGGGGCCGGGACCGGGATGATGAGCGGGCTGCTCCTGCAGAAGTATCCCGCTGCAACCATCGTCCTCATGGACTTCTCCGAGGGGATGCTCGACGTGGCCCGGCAGCGGTTCGCGGGGCAGCCGGGGGTCGAGTACAGGGTCGGCGACTACCGGAGCGCGGACCTCGAGGGGCCGTACGACATCATCGTCTCGGCGCTCTCGATCCACCACCTGGGACCCGGGGAGAAGCCGCGGCTGTTCGAGCGGATCTGCGCCGCGCTCGTGCCGGGAGGGATCTTCGTCAACGCCGACCAGGCGGACGGCGAGACGCCGTACTTCACCCGGCGGTACCTCGAGTACTGGAACGAGTTCCTCGCGTCCGGCCCGCTGGCGCAGCACGAACACGAGGAGGTCCAGGAACGCCGGGACCGGCTCGACAGGAACGACCCGGTCTCCCACCAGCTCCGGTGGCTCCGCGAGGCCGGTTTTCACGACGTCGACCTGGTGTACAAAAACCGGACCTTCATCGTCACCGCGGCGAAGAAGTAGGGGGGGACCGTCTCCCCCCTGCCGGGCCGGCGACCGTGGTGGTGCAGGACAGCGTCCTCTTCGCGGACGCGGCGGGCCGTGCTCGAGTGCGACGGCGAGCAGGGCCGGCGGGCCCTGGCCGGCCTGTGCGAGGAGTACGACCTCCGGTACCACGTGGCGCTCGACTGACGGCGCTCGCGGAGTCTTGAGTGCAACATTCTGTTATGGTGCCGATAACGGCCGACCCCGGCTCTCTTCGTCGTCGTTGAACTCCACGCGAAGGGGTCCCGGGGTGAGGCGGTACGGGAAGGAGCGGCCGATCCGCGATCCACAGGCAACGGTTCGATTCCTTCCAGCGGCTCTCTTTCCTTCGAGGTCAAAAGTTTTAACTCGGACATTTTCACTCGCCCAGTGTGAATTTTACTGTATCACCGAGACCTCGGCCCGGATTTGACACCTTCACGGTTCAAAGCCGTAAACACTGATACCGGGCGGTGCCGTAGCATCAGCCGCCGAAAATCTTCTTCAAAGAGGTGTGAAGTCTGCGCGCTCGATCCTGCAAAACCAACTGCTGCCCTCCCCGAGCTCGTTCGAGCAGGCAAACAACAGGTCGTATGATAGTGAAATGATCAGCCGCGTCCCCCTCTGATTGATCCAAACCATTATCAGCCCCGTCCCGACAGGGACGGTCAAGTACAGCGGATGTGCGCGCCATGCCCGGGGAACTGTGTATCGGAAACGGAAATCTTCTGGTGAATCTTGATGCCGATCTCAGCATCCGGGACTTGTATTATCCCTATGTGGGGATGGAGAACCATGTCAGCGGACACTATTGCCGGTTGGGCGTGTGGGTGGACGGCTCTTTTTCCTGGATCGATGGCACCTGGGAGAGATCCCTCCGGTACAAAGAGGGGACGCTCATCACCCGGGTAACCCTGAAACAGTCCGATCTGCAATTAGAACTGTATCTCGAGGAGGGGGTTCACCATCTCCACGACATCTTCCTCCGGTCGCTCACGGTGAAAAATCGCGCGGACCGTCCGAGAGAAGTGCGGGTCTTTCTCTCTTTCGATATTCATGTCACGGACAGCGACAAGGGAGTCACCGCCATCTACTATCCCCCCTTCGGTGGAGTCATCCATTACAAAAAAGACCGGTATTTCCTGATCGGGGGCCGGTCGGAGGACGGAGGATTGTACCAGTACGCGGTGGGCGTCATCGAATTCGGCGATCATGTCGGAGCCTGGAAGGACGCGGAGGACGGGGACCTGAACATGAACCCGGTCGCCCACGGCTCGGTCGATTCCGTCATCAGCGTACGGTTCGCAGTTCCGGCAAGCGGGGAGAGCAGGGGCTGGTTCTGGATTGTCGCCGGGAAAAATCGGGCGGATCTGAAGACGCTCCGGCAGATCATCCAGGAGGAGACCGAGGCGAGTCTTCTCCATGAAGCAGAGGCGTACTCCCGTGCGTGGGGGACCAAGAGCGAGATCCAGTTCGGAGCCATGCCGGACGATATCGTCAGGATGTTCGGAACGAGCCTGCATGTCCTGCATTCCCAGATCGACGCTCGAGGGGCCATCATCGCCTCCTGCGATTCGGATATCCTCCGGTTCAACCGGGACACCTACAGTTACATGTGGCCCCGCGACGGTGCCCTGGTGGCCATGGGCCTGGATGCGGCGGGGTATCACCAGGTCACGCGGCGGTTCTTCGGGTTCTGCCGGGACCTCATCACCGACGAAGGCTTTCTGTACCAAAAATACAACCCCGACGGTTCCTGGGGGAGCACCTGGCATCCGTGGATAGACCGGGAGGGCCGTTTCCAGTACCCCATCCAGGAGGACGAGACGGCCCTCGTGCTGTACTCGCTCTGGAATCATTACGATATCGAGCAGGACATCGAGTTCATCGCTCCGCTCTACGAGCCCTTCGTCTGCACGGCCGCGGATTTCCTCGTCGGCTATCGGGATCCGGAGACCGGTCTCCCCGCGCCCAGTTACGACCTCTGGGAGGAGAAGAGGGGGATCTCGACGTTCACCGCTGCCGCGGTGTACGGGGCCCTGCAGGCGGCGGTGCACTTCGCAGACCTCTTCGGTGACGATGAACGGATGAAGACGTATGGAGACGCCGCGAGAGAGGTGAAGGAGGCGATCCTCACGCACCTCTTCGATGCCGAGCACGGCAGGTTCTGCAAGATGGTCCAGTACGACCGCGACGGCACCCTGCAGAAAGACCCGGCCCTCGACAGCAGCGTGTACGGGATCTTCGAGTTCGGGGTGCTGCCCCCCGGCGATGCGCGGGTGGTCTCCACCATGACCGCCCTGGAATCCGCGTTGTGGGTGAAGTCTCCTGTCGGTGGCATGGCCCGGTATCAGGACGATTATTACCAGCGCGTCTCCGACGACATCGCGACGGTGCCCGGCAACCCCTGGCCCATCTGCACCCTCTGGCTTGCGGACTGGTATATCGCCAATAACAAGCAGCTCGACAGGGGGATCGAGCTCATGCGGTGGGTCGCGAACCACGCGTCCCAGGCCAGGTTGATCCCCGAACAGGTCCATCCGTTCACCAGCGCGCCCCTCTCCGTCTCGCCCCTCACCTGGAGCCACTCCCAGTTCAACCTTACCGTGATCCGGTACCTGAACCTGCTGAACAACATCGAGATCTGCCCGAGCTGCGGGTTGCCGCTCCACCGGAAGACCCATGCGACTCACATGTAACGAGGAACGACGATGAGAGCGATCATTGCGACACCCGGAACGCCCGGTTCGGCCCGCCTGGAAGAGATCCTCGAGCCTGATCCGGGAGCGGGCCAGGTCCGGCTGGAGACACTGTACCTGGGCATCGACGGCACCGACAGAGAGATCGATGCGGGGGCGTATGGAGCCCCTCCCGATGGATCCTCGTATCTGGTGCTGGGGCACGAGGCTGTTTGCAGGGTGGACGGGATCGGAGAGGGGGCGGACGGACTGGCCCGCGGCGACCTGGTGGTTCCTGTCGTTCGGCGCCCCTGCCCCGAGAACTGTCTCAACTGCCGCGCCGGAGAGGCGGACAGGTGCATCACGGGACATTATCGGGAACACGGCATCTTCAAGCTGCACGGGTTTGCATCGGAGTACGCTCTGTCCGATGCACAGTATGTTGTGAAGATCCCCCCCGACCTCCTGGACGTCGCGGTCCTGCTGGAGCCTTTGAGTATCGCCGAGAACGCTCTTTCGAGCATCGGTACGATCCAGAAGCGGATGGCGTGGGAGCCCTCCAGTGCATTCGTCATCGGGGCGGGGCCCCTGGGGTTGCTCGCCGCGTTCCTCCTCGGGGAACGGGGGTACGAGGTGTCGGTGGCGGCCACGCGGGATGCCGAAAGTCCGAAGGCGAGACTGGTGCGGGAGATGGGGGGAACCTATTACACTGTCCGGGAGCACCCGTTGAACAGCCTGGGTCCCCAGGCGGACCTCGTTATCGAGGCCTCCGGGAACGTGGGGGCCGCCATCGATTCTCTCTCCCTGGTACGGCCGAACGGGATCGTCTGCCTCCTGGGGATCTACCCGCAGCACCAGGCCTGCCAGGAGTTCGGCGCGCTCCTCACCTCGATGGTCCTGAACAACCATGTTCTCGTCGGATCGGTGAGTTCCAACAGGAGCTACTTTGAACGAGGCGTCCTGGACCTCCAGGCACTGAAACGGCGGTACGGCACTCTCCCGGACCGGCTGATAACGAGCGCGCTCGACCCCGAACAATTCCGGGACGCGTTCGATCCGGGGGGAGACGAGATCAAGGCCGTCATCCGGTTCGGGACGAAACGAGGATAGGGTGCAAAGGAAGGACGAGTCCTCCCCTTGCGAATCTTCGAGGTTACTTACCCATCGGATGCTCTTTTTTGGCGTGCGCTTCCAGTTCCTCTCTGGTCTTGAAGACTTTACCGCAAATAGGGCACTTAAACTCTTCCATACCTGTACCTCAGCCCCCCGCTATCGTTTTCATGATATTTAAAACATCACTCTCGATACGGAAAGATCCGAATTCCGGATATGTTAATATACTTCTCTGCCCAGGCATACTCGGTCGATGCCCGGTGAAAAAGTACGATATGATCGTGATCGGGTCGGGGTCCGGCCTGGAAGTGGCCCAGGCGGCTCTGGCGGAAAAACCCGGCTGGAAGATCGCGATCATCGATAAGGACGAGCTGGGCGGTATCTGCCTGACCCGCGGGTGCGTCCCCTCCAAAATACTGCTGTACCCGGCCGAGTTGGTGCGGACGATTCAGGGTGCGGGGGCGTTCGGGATCACGGTGGATCTCAAAAATGTGGACTTTGCCTCTGTCATGAACCGGATGCGGAACCTGATCCGTGAAGACACGATGAAGATACGAAAGGGACTTCAGGCGACCGATCGGGTGGAGTTCTACCACACGGCCGCCGAGTTTGTCTCCCCCTATACGCTGCAGGCGGGCGGCGACACCATCACATCCCGCATGATCGTCCTCTGCACCGGTTCACGTCCCAGCATCCCCCCGGTGAACGGCCTTGCGGAGACAGGCTACCTCACCAGCGATACGGTCATCCACCTCGATACCCTGCCCGAGAGCATCGCCATCATCGGAGGGGGCTATATCGCCGCGGAATACGGGCACTTCCTGGCGGCGATGGGCTCGAATGTCACCATCATCGGGAGGAACCCGCAGTTCATCCCCGAAGAGGAACCGGAGATCTCGGCCCTGGCGCAGAAAGAGCTCGCCGAACACCTCACCATCCTCACCAACCGCGAGGTGATCGGGACGGAGAAGACGGCCGACGGAAAGAAGCGGGTGGTGACGCAGGACAGGGACAGTAAAAGAGAGAGCGACGTGATCGCGGACGAGATCCTGGTTGCGACGGGGAGGTCCCCGAATACCGATCTCCTTCACCCCGAAAAGGCCGGCATACGGACAGAGAAAGGGTGGATACAGGTCAACGAGTACCTCGAGACCTCGCAGCAGGGAGTGTGGGCAATGGGAGATGCCCTCGGCAGGCACCCGTTCAAGCATACCGCCAATTACGAGGCGGAGATCGTCTACGACAACGCCATCCTCGAGGAAAAAATACCGGCAGAGTATCCCGTCGTCCCGCATGCCGTGTTCACGTCCCCGGAGATCGCGGCAATGGGGCTGGGGGAACGGGAGGCCGTGGAGAAGTACGGAGAGGAGAAGATCCTCATCGGATTCCGGCGGTACGAGGACACGGTGAAAGGAACGGCCATCGGCGCGAGAAGATATTTCGTAAAAGCGATCGTGGCAAAGGAGGACAGGCGGATCCTCGGCGCCCACATCGTGGGACCCTACGCCTCTATCCTGATCCAGGAGATCATCAACCTCATGTACACGGATAGCCGTTCCGCCGAGTATGTCACGGACAGTCTTCACATCCATCCCGCGATGCCCGAGGTGGTGCAGCAGGCGTTCAGTTCGTTAATGACGCCAGAAGACTATCACCGGTTGATGAAAGAATCCGGCGGGTCCTCATAGAGGCTGTCCCGCAATTACATTCCTTATGGGCCTGTACCGGCCCAGCTACTCCGCGGACATGGCCGAGGTTCCGGCCGCGGTTGAGCGCAGCCTCGATCTGCAGCTGCGTGAGGCCTTCGGCGACGATCGCGCACGACCCGATGCCGACGGTCATGGCCGACTCATCGCCACTCGAGCGGGTCTTCGTCAACCCGATCGGCAACGCGGTCAGGTGCCGCCGCCCCGAGGTGCCGCTCGAGGTCGGGGTCTCGGCCGAATGGAGGGGCGACCGGCGGGAGTTCGCGGCCGCGGATAACGGGTCCGGGCTCGATGCCGGGTGCTTCGACCGGATCTTCGAGATGTTCCGCCGTCTCCCTACCCACGACCCGTACGGGGGAACCGGGATCGGCCTCGCGGCCAGGAAACGGATCGTCGAGCGGCACGGCGGGACGGTCCGGGGGGAGTCGAGGCCGGGCGAGAGCCCGACGTTCTCCTTCACCCTCCCGGCCCTGTGAGCCGCCCGAACGTCGGTGAGCCGGTCCCGTCGAACCTCTCTCCCACAGCTCACGCTCGTCGAAATCCTCATATCATTCCCCTCGTATGCTTCCCCGCCCGAAACGGGCGTGGTGGCAACCGTGCAGTTCATACAGCCGGTGAAGTTCAAGAAAAAGGTGAGCAGGGACCTGATCGCCGCGAACCTGAAACAGGTGGAGGCCGAAGAGAACGCAGGGGTCAGGACCCTGAGCATCTACTGGAGGCTCGGACAGTACGACGCCATCCTGACGATCGAAGCCCCGGACGAGAAAGCAGTGATGAAGACCGCCCTGTCCCGCGGCGACTGGGCACAGGTGGAGACACTGGTGGCCGTACCGGCGGTGGAAGCCAGGAAGCTCGTCGAGTAATCGGGCCTGGCGATCTTTTTCCAACAGTTCCCTGTTGCACGCTCTCGCGACCTGCCGACGGCTGGTTCGAGATACCGACATCACCTTGCTTTTCGAACCCTCCGGCCCATTCTACTCCGGCCGGCGTACCTCTTCACGTCGCGTTGCCGCCCGTCGAGGGCTCGACGTTTTTCAGTCTGCCGGCCGCCCAGCCCGCGCCGCCGCCGGGGACGATCACCGGGCGGACGCGGCGGGCCCTGGCCGCGGTCGAGGCGGGGTCGGTCAGGCGCTACCCGGGCTTCGTGGTCGGGACGCGGGACGAGTACATCGTCGAGGACGGCCTCTGCACCTGCGACCGCTCGCTCATTCGAAATGGGTTCCGCCGGCACCAGCTCGCGGCCCGGATCGC
>DUGU01000098.1:7182-8416 GCA_013331215.1 Methanoregulaceae archaeon | reverse complement strand
CCGGGTCCTGACCCTGCAGATGCAGCGCATGTACGACGACCTCGAGGCCGGGGGCCGGTTCGGCCGCTTCCGCCGGCGGCGCGGATACGACGCCCTGCTCAACCGGCTCATGGAGACCTACGCCGAGGTCTCGGAGGTGACCGAAGGGATCGAGAACCTGATCCGGATCACGGAGGACGTCTACTACGCGCGTGTCTACGCGACCGCGCTCCGGGTACTCCGGGCCGATCAGTGGCGGGCCTCCGTCGACCGGAAGATCGACGTGATCCGCGAGAACTACCAGATGCTCTCGAACGAGGTGAACCGCGAGCACGACAACTTCCTCGAATGGGTGATCATCGTGCTGATCGCGCTCGAGTTCGCCTTCGCGATCTGGGAGGCCTTCCGGGCGTGACCCGCAGGTACCGCTACCTGCTCCCGCTGCTCCTCGCGGCCGCACTCCTCCTCGCCGGGTGCCTCGGCCCGCCCGGGGAGGACGACCCGTCGCTCCGGCACGACTACTCCTACGAGGTCTCAGTCGCCATCGACCGGCCGGTCGACGACCTCGTGCTCCGGGTCCCGCTGCCGTCCGCGAACGGCTCCTCGGCGCTCGGCAAGGCCATCGTGAACGGGACGGGCTACGGGGTCAGACCGGAGTGGCGAGTCGCGGTCGTCGAGGCGAACGGGACGCCCGTCCTCGAGCTCCGGGCCGACCGGTTCCTGCCCGAGTACCGCGGCACGCCGATCGCGCTCGTCCCCGGCGAAGCGCCGCCCGCCGTCACCCCGCCGCCTCCGGCCATAGCTCCCTCCGAGTCGAACCCGGTGCTGACGCCGTACTCGCTCGGCGCTTCGATCGCCGTGAACCGCTCGATCGAGACCCGCGACCCGGCCGGGCGCGAGCTCCTGCTCGGCGGCGGGGCTACCCTTGCCCCCGCAGGCTGCGACCTCCCGGGGCAGGGGGCCGGAGTGCGCTGCTACCGTCACCCGGTCGCGGCCTTCGTCGACTACCGGTCCGACGCGGGGGCGAACGTCTCGGTCGGGGTCCGCCTGACCGGGTCGAACCAGTGGTGGCACGGGGGCTGGACCTCCAACCAGTACACGGACTACGTGCTCGTCGAGTTTTCGCCCGGCGACCGCGGATGGGCCCGGGCCGACGCGGCCCTCATTGCCGGGGAGGGGATGTACCCCTGATCTTCTAAAAAATGATTCAGAGATTGTTGAAGAGCCATCCGACATCGGCGAAGTCGATCCGGCC
>DUGU01000098.1:0-7140 GCA_013331215.1 Methanoregulaceae archaeon | reverse complement strand
TCGGCGAAGTCCTTCCGCCCGTTGCCGTTGACGTCGTCGAACTTCCCGGCGACCGAGAGCGAAAGAGGGTGGTAGAGGGCGCCGGGGATGGTCTGAAGCGGCTTGATGGTCGGTGGCGGTGCCGGCGTGAGGCCCGACGGGTCGATGGTGAAGTAATCGAAGTTCATCCTGTTCCCGTGATAGGTGAACTTGATGCTATTCAGGCCGGGCCTGAGCGGGACCGTGCCGTTCGCGAACGCATACGAGGTGTTCGACCCGGTATTCGGCACGGCGACGAGGATCGGCGCGCTCCCGCCGATCCCGGTGACGGCGAGCTCGACCGTCTGATCCGCGGCCCATCCCGCGACGCGCAGGCTTATCGGGAAGTCGTGCTCCCATGAGTCCGGGCTCATGACAGAGTAATAGGTGTACTCGCCCTCTTCGATGTCCGTGACGGCATACCCGCGCCCGTGCAGCGGGGGAAATGCCGCGATGTCGACGTCATCGTCGCGGTACGCGCCGCCGCTGTTGCCGGGCGTGGTGTCATGGTATGTGTGGCCCTCGGAGACGGGTCCCCAGGGCCAGCTTACATAGTCCTCGGCCTGGACCCGTATCAGCCCGCCATAGAGCGGGAGCACGCGGGTGACAGTCCCCTCGGGGACCGCCATCGGCAGGCCGCTCTGGGCGTAGACCTCGTAGGCAAGGGCGCCCGTTGTCGAGGCAGGGTAGTACCTCCTCACCAGCGTGACCTCCTCGAGCACCGCGTCATACCCGGGAGCGTAATTGGTGACCTCGACGTACCACGGGTCCTTCTCCGAGGGGGGCCAGTGGTCCGCGGCGTATGCCGGTAGTGGCACGTCGATCGAGAGGTTCTGTCCGAGGTCGGTGAAGTTGTACAGGTTGTTCCGGTCCCAGACCGTCGTGGGGTCGTGGCCGACCGCGCCGATCTTCACCGTGAGAAAGCTCCTCCGAAACTCGTTGCTGACGCGGATCCGTGCCGTGTACGGGTGCACGAGCGGCGTCGGGCGGTTCGTGAACGCCTCGAGCCCGATGTTCGCCTGTCGGGACGCGAAATCCGCGTATGAGTACTTCTTCACCCCTGCGTGCCAGAGATTCTGCCAGTTTGCGGAGTCGATGATGGTAAACTCGCTCGCGGTCCGGTTGTAGCCGATGAGGGCGACGACATGGCCCGGAAAGAGTCCGCCGCCGACGAGCGGGCCGTAGGTGACGAGGCATTCCTCGGCCTCCGCGACCGTCGGCGTGTCGTTCACAATAGTGCCCGTGATCCGGTAGGCGAACGCCTCGTCGAACGCCGGATTCGAGGGGTTCTGCGTCAACCAGGTGGAGAAGCCATTGCCGAGGATGTCGAAGTTCGTGGGGTAGCTCGTCTCCGGGCATACCCCGTAGGTCTTCAGGATGGGGATCCCCCCCATGTTCGGGTCGTGTGGAACGCGGCCGTCGGTGCCACCAGCGGTTGCGGACCAGAAGATATAGTTGAGGTAGGCGTACGACGGATCGGGGGAATATCGGGCTTCCCTCTCTTTCACGATCTCCAGTACGTGGATCATGGAGTACCCGATGCACCCGCCCTCCATGCCCTGATCATGGATCAGGGTCACGTACTCTTCGTAACTCACCGCGTCCGGGATGCCGGAGACCGGCTGGACGCAGAGCAGGACCAGGACCGCGGCCGCGACCCAGCCTGCGACGTTCCGGAGAGTCATGGTGTACGCCCTGTTCCATGACCTCGGCCGCCGCGATTGCTGCGCAGTCCGGACAGTGCCTTTACCCATTGGGATCGCCAGGCCGATCGGCAGTCGTTCCCGCCGCCCGGCCGCGGTAGTCGCCAGGCCTCCCAAGGTGCGCGCCGTTCGGGCGAGCCTGCCGGCAGCAGGGACCGTCCTGATCGGTACCGGTGCCGTCAGCCGGCGCGCATTCCGATCGCCCCGATCGGCCGGTTCCCCTGCCCCGGGCCTCCTCGTGCGCGGCGTCTCCGTCCTCCGCATCCCCCGCAGCGACCTGCACGCCTGTCCAAAGGAGAGGCCGTGTTCCACGAAACCCTCTCATGCCGATCGGACCCCCATCGAACCCAACTCTCTTCTGCCGAAAGATTAAAGTTTTGGAATTATTCTCCCTGGAAAAACGCCTGGCAGCCGGAACGGCGTTCACACCCCGTCGGCTCCGTGGCGAATGGAAAAAGGAGACGCCGGTACCGACGCTCAGAAACGGTTGAAGAGCCGGACGACGTCCGCGAAGTCCCTGCGGCCGTTGCCATTCACGTCCTTGAACGTTTTTTCGGGGTTGGTCTCTGTCGGTAGGTCCGTGACCCCCGGAACAGCAACGTCGACCGCCCGCAATCCCTGCGGTCGAGTCCGACCTGTCGACCGACGGCGCGCCCTCCGACCGTCCGCACCGGCGTCGGGACCGGAGCCGGGCTTTACTCGGCCGACAAACCGGTGCATCCCCCGCTATCGCTTCGAACATTTTCGAAGTTATATAAGGAATTAAGTATGATAACTACAAATAGGAATGTGCCCCACAATGGGGCGATTGACATGACACACATGCCGAAGCTCCTGTTCATTGCCGGGATCCTGGCCGCGGCCGTTCTGGTCGCCGGCTGTACATCGGGCGGCAACCAGCCCCCCTCAACGAACGTCACGGCCGCGGCCCCGCTCCTCCTGAACGAGAGCATGGACGGCAGCACCATTGCAGTACCCGTTAACACCACACTCACCCTCGAACTTGCAGAGAACCCGACCACGGGATATGCCTGGAACCTCTTGACCACGGAGGGTCTTCGCGTCGCCTCCACCGACTACCTACCGGACGACCCGCAGGGAACCCGCGTGGGCGCCGGCGGAGTTCGCCGCTGGCAGATCGAGGCCGTTGCCACGGGCCTCCAGCAGATCACGGGCATATACGCTCGCTCGTGGGAGAATTCGACCGCCGATGCGACCACCTACTCGGTCGAAGTCTCCGTCACACCCTGATTCAACCTCCCACATTGCAGCATGGGGCCGCGGCTCCGCCCCCCGGGGCCCGGCCACCTTCCTCTTCTCATCGCGATCGCGTCAGTGCCTCTGCCGGTGATGAATATCCGGGGTGTGCACATTGGTGTTTCGGAGGCTCTCGTGTGTACGCACGTGCACCTCCGCCTCCTCGCCCACAGCAGGTTCATGCCGGGGGTGAAGATCGTGCCGGTGCCGGTGGGCGTGCGTTATCCGCTCGTGGAGATGCTCGTGCGCATGCTCCTCGGGGCGATCAGCGGTGCCCCGGCGGCCATCAGGGGCAGGGCCGCGACGAACTGCCAGCCCGGAACCGCCGGCGCGATCATGAGGGCGATACCGGCTCCGATGAATGGAGCGGGGCCGAAGACTCCGGCTGTTCGCGCCGCCCCGAGCGAGCGAAGGGCGAGGATGAAGCAGATCATGCTCGCCCCCTGATAGACGAGGAGCATCGCCTGGAGCGCGACATCGGGTGGCGGGAGGGGTTCGCCGAAGACCAGAGCGAGCGGGAGCGAGAGCAGGCCGGCCCCGAGCCCCTTCATGGTCCCGATCGCGAACGGGTCCGTGGACGAGAGCCGGCGCGAGCAGGTGTTGTCGAACCCCCGAGGGCGCAGGCCCCGACCACGCCGAGAGCGCCGAGCGAGAGTCCGGGGTGGCCGGGAAGGTCGAAGGAGAGGATCATCCCGGCGGCCGTGATTAACCCGATTGTGCTCGCAACCCGTCGACCGATCCCCTCCGAGAAGAACGCGGCTTCAATCACGGCGGTCGCGACGGCCTCGGTATTCAGGAGCAGGGACGCGGTGGCTGCCGGCGTGGAGGCGACACCGACCATCAGCAACACGGGAGCGAGAAAGCCGCCAGCGAGCATTGTCCCGGCGAGCCACGGATAATCGCGGAGGACGAGCGGAGACTCGCCCGTGTTCCGGGCGCGGACGAGTCGCGCTCCGATCACGGCCGCACCGCCGCCGATATAGAGGAGCGCCGCGAGCATCACCGGCTGGACGGCGCCGAGCAGGACCTGCGCGAGCGGGACGCTCGCCCCGAACATGGCGACGGCCGTGAGGGCGAGCAGGATCGGGGTACGGGTGCCTGTCGCCATCTATTCCTGACGGGTGGGCGCCGGCGCCCGATCTGCATTGCCCCGGCCCGATCCGAAATACCTTTGGGGGATCGGCACGAATCGAAAGGGTTATGGACGACCGGAACGCGATGAACCGCGAGAAGCAGCGGACGGCTCGCCTATCGGTCGCCTCCAACACCCTGCTCGTCGTCCTGAAACTCGCCGTGGGGTTCGCGATCGGCTCGGTCGCGATCATCGCCGAGGCGGTCCACTCGGCGATCGATCTGATCGCGGCCGTGATCGCGTATTTCGCGGTCCGGGCCTCCGCCCAGCCTCCCGACACCGAACACGAGTTCGGTCACGGCAGCTTCGAGGACCTATCGGGCCTGATCGAGGGCGCCCTGATCCTGGTCGCGGCCGTCCTGATCGTCTACGAGGCCGCCGGGAAGCTCATGGCCGGCGGNNATTCGAGCCGACCCAGCTCGCCTTCGGTGTCGCCGTGATGGCCGTCTCGGCCGTGGTCAACTGGTACGTCTCGGGCCGGCTCATGCGGGTCGCGAAGGCGACCGAGTCGATCGCACTCGAGTCGGACGCCTGGCACCTCCGAACCGACGTCTACACATCGCTCGGTGTCTTCGCGGGCCTTATTGCGCTGCTGCTGACAGGGATCGTCGCGCTCGACGCGCTGATCGCGGTCGCGGTCGCATTCGTGATCCTGAAGGCGGCGTACGACCTGATGCGCCGGGCCTCCGGCAACCTCGTGGATCAGCGTCTCCCCGAGGACGAGGAGGAGACCATTAGCGGGATCGTCGCGGCGCACCGCGACAACATCGCCGAGTTCCACGGGCTCCGGACCCGTCGCTCCGGGCCGGACCGGTTCGTCGACCTCCACCTCTGCGTCGCCCACGGCCTGACAGTCGAGGAGTCGCACGCGCTCGCCGACCGGCTCGAGGCCGAGATCGAGGCGGCCCTGCCCCGGTGCTCGGCGACGATCCACGTCGAGCCCTGCAACGGCAGCTGCGACGCCTGCGGCACGTTCTGCACGGTCCGGGTTGTACCGCCCGAGGAGTGATCAGGCGTCGCAGGCGCTCGAGGCGAGGTAGTGGGCGAGCACGGCCTCTCCCGTTTCGTTTGAGATGCTGCTCCGCACTATCTTCACGAAGGCCTCGATCCCTTCGTCCTTGACGCACGCGAGGCACTCGGTGCCGCCCGTCGCCTGCCTGGCGGACGCACCGTTCAGGCGATGGCCGCGGAGTGCGATCATCTCTTTGATGGACGGACCGGTCCGAGTATGAGTCTGCTGAGTCTGAATGAGTCTGGATTCATCTCCGACTCATCGAGAAGAGATCAGAATTGCAGCGGGGGTGATCCAGACTCATCCAGACTCACCAGACTCATCCTCACCTCCCCCGCCGGAAAACTGGCCGACCGTCGCCTGTCCCCGTGTCCCGGCCGATGCAGCCCACAGAACGGTCCACCGTACGGCCCGGTCCCTGGTCCCGGCCCTGGCGAGCATGAACCCGGAGGGATACCGGGTGTCTTTCCGGTACCGGAGGAGCTGCCCGACCTTCTGGTTGCCCCTGCCCCTGACGGCGATCGCCTCGAGGACCTCGTCGGGCGCGCACCCCCGCACGGTCTGGTCGACGTACAGCGCCGAGGCGTTCCGCTCCAGCTCGTCGATCAGCTCGGCCACGGTCACGGGCTTCTCCCCGAACCGCTCGTGCCACTTCTCCAGGAACGCGCCCCACTGCGGGGCCTCGATGTCGGCCTCCTCGTACTGCTGGTCCAGGTTCCCGAGGAACCCGTCGACCTTCATCACCGAGAGCATCCCGCCGAGGATCTCGCACCAGTCCTCGAAGACGGCCAGGCGCGTGGTGCCGTCGGGAACCCTGCGGCCGTCGCGGATCCACGCCCGGGCGATCGTCAGCACGGCGGCGATGATACGGCCCCGCTCTCGCCCGGCCCACGCCAGCAGGTCCGGGTGCCGGAACGCCGACCGGTCCCGGAGCCAGGGGCGGGCGTCCTGCGGGTCCATCCGGACCCAGACGCACCGCCGCGGGAGGTCGCCGCCGAGCGCGATGTTGATCCCGGTCGCGATCCAGCACGGCTGGTTCTCGACCCGCAGGGTCTGCGTCTTCCCGAGGACCCGGCCGTTGTAGACCCGCTGCGTGATGGCCGTCGAGAGTTCGGGCGACGAGAGGACCCCCGTGAGGTTGTCGAAGACGATCACGGCCCGGCCGGCCGAGAGCTCGGAGAGCAGGAGTTTGCCCCACTCGTCCCGTGCCGTCGGGGCCTGGGTCATGGCCGCGCTCGACCCGGTCGCGATCGTGACGATCAGCTCCGCGAGGAGGCTCGCGCCCGTGCCCATCTGCGGCTTGTCGAAGAGGAGCATGGGCACCCGCCCGGCGATCATGGGGCGGACGATCGGCGTCATGAGGGCCGCGACGGCGTTGGCCCTGCTGGCCCCGACGCCGCCCGTCTCGATCACGAACGGGAAGTCCGCGACCGCGTCGCAGACGAGCGCGGCCGCTTCGGCTACCTGGTCGGGCGTCGGGTCGTCGGGTATCGGCGGCAGGTCCAGCCCGTGGCCGGGGCTGTAGTAGAGCCCGGTCCCGGGATCGTATCCGGGGGCGGTGACCAGGCGCCCGTCCAGGCAGATGGCCGGGGCGCCGATGATCCCGAGGAGCGGCGGGAACCAGGAGGAGAGGTGCGCGGAGGAGAGGATGTTCCGGGCGACGGGCATGGGCGGGATGGTGGGCCTGATGATCGTGCCCCGGTTGTCGGTGACCGCGTCCGCGAAGTCCGCGGCCTCGCCGAGGGCCCACCTGAGATGGTTGTCGAGGACGGGGCGGATGACGGGGCGGCCGTGCTCGTCGGGGTCGACCCGGACCAGGTCTCCGCTCCGGACGAACATCGACGGCGGGTCGTTCCAGGCCCGGAGCGCGGCGACGGCCTCGGCGGTGATCTCGGGAAGCTGCCGGTTGTTCGCCTGGACCTGGACCCGCGCCCGTTGCTCCCTGTCGGCCTCGCCGCGTTCCTTCTGCGTGATGGCCGCATCGGCGTCGTGGAACCGGCGGCGGGCGTAGTCGGCGG
>DUGU01000158.1 GCA_013331215.1 Methanoregulaceae archaeon | reverse complement strand
ACGTCGGCGAAGTCGATCCGGCCGTTGCCGTTGTAATCAAACGCCGTCACCGGCTCGTTCGCCGCGATCCAGCTCATCTGGTTGAAGTACAGGACGACGTCCGCGAAGTCCCTCCTCCCGTTGCCGTTGACATCGTCGTAGAGCCCGGGGACCCCGGTCGATGTGGGCGTCCCCGCGCCGCCGGGCACCGAGACCACGGACGGCACCGCGAGCGGCAGGAGGTCCGCCGCCGCGTCCGCGATCTCGTACGGGCCGTCGCAGAACCCGTCGCCGTCCGCATCGGGGTGCGTCTGGGAGAACCCGGTGCCGTCGGGGGCGGCCCAGGCGTTGCCGCCGATGAACGGTCCGCCCACGATGTTCGGGCCGGCCGTCTTCGTGGTATTCAGCCGGTACGCGGTCCCGTCGGCCTGGAGATACGCGTTTTCCGTGTTGTTCAGCACGTTGTTCCAGACCCCCGCCGGGGACCCACCGGTCGAGGAGATCCCCACCCCGTTGCCGGCGATCCGGTTCCCCGTGATCGTGCTCGTCGACCCGTCCACTGCCTCGACGCCGGCGGCGGTGTGCCCCTCGATCCGGTTCCCGTCGATCAGGGCGACGGACAGCCCGAGCTGGACGCCGGCATCGCCGTTTCCGCGGATCGTGCAGTTCCGGACGGTTGCGCCCCCGCTCATGGTGAGGGAGATGCCGGCCATCGTGTTGCCGGAGATGTCGCTGTCCGCGATCAGGTGGGGCGTCTCGGCCGTGCCCGACTCGTAGGCATAGATCCCGAACCAATTTCCGGAGACCGAACACCGCTCGATCGTGACGCCCGCGGGGTAGTCGAGGTGGAGCCCGGCTCCCGAGACGTCGTCCGCGAACCCGCTGTCCCTGAAGACGGAGTCCCGGACGACGGCCCCCTCCGAGAAGGCGTCGGAGAACCCGAACCGGTTCTGCTCGGCGAGGACGCCCTCGACCGTGGCGTTGTCGACGTTCTCGAGGCGGATGCCGTCTTTCCAGTGACGGACGGTGAGGTTCCGGACGGTGACGTTCGCGATGTGGGCGGAGAGCGACGGGCCCTGGGCGGCGACCCCGCGTCCGACCCCGTAGACCGGGATCTTCCCCGGTCCCTCGACGGCGTGGCCCATGCCGTCGAAGACGACGTCCGAGCTGGTGATCAGGACGCCGTTCCAGTCGGACGCGAGGTCGTGGTCGAGGGTATAGCGGCCCGGCTCCGAGATGACGAGCGCGGGTTCCGGCGTCGGCGTCGGGGTCGGTGTCGGAGTCGGCTTGGGCAGACCGGGGTCCGAGAGGTCCGCCGGGACGATCTCGAGCCGGTCGAGGTTGATCCGCTCGGTCCCGTCGAACGAGAGCCGGAGCATCGTCGGGCCGGCCGACAGCCCGAACGGCGCCGAAAGGGCGCTCCCGTACGCTCCGAACGAACCCGTCGACGATACATCGATCGTGCCGGCCGGCGCGCCGCCGACGGAGAGGCCGATCCGTTTCGTCGCCGCGTCGGGGTTCGCGGCGTGGAGGCGGAGCACGACGCTCTGCGGGGCGGTCGCGTTCACCGTGTAGTTCAGCCATTCGCCGCTCCGGACCCAGCCGACGTTCGTAATTCCGCCGGAGGTCTCGATGTCCACGCCCTCGGCCGGTCGGTATGCCCCGCCCAGGTTCGCGGGCTCGCTGTCGTGGTAGGCGATCCCCTCGCCGCCGGCGTCGAAGTCCTCGGCCTCGACCGTGCCCGGCACCACGTGTGGACCGGGGTACGGCCGTGGGCCCGCCGGCGTC
Source organism: Methanoregulaceae archaeon (assembly GCA_013331215.1). Taxonomy (GTDB): domain Archaea; phylum Halobacteriota; class Methanomicrobia; order Methanomicrobiales; family Methanospirillaceae; genus UBA288; species UBA288 sp11384u. The sequence goes on along the minus strand of DUGU01000158.1, from coordinate 2,470 downwards.
GGCGGCGGGGTCCCGGTCCGCGGGTACATCCAGCGGATCCCGGCGGTGTCGTCCGGGGCGAGGGAGACGCGGTTCTTGTTGCCGAGCCATTCGGCGCCGTACCCGAACATCACTTCACCCGTGTCCGACGGGTACCCGGGCACCCAGCCGTAGAGATCGGTGAGACGGAGCCAGTGGCCGAACTCGTGGAGGGAGACCTGCTCCATGTTCCATACCTCGCCTGCCGCGTTCGCGGCGGTCCAGGTGTACGCCGGGTTGAACGTGAGATCGGCCTCGGAGATCACTCCGTTCGCCCGCCAGGCCATCGTCTGTGCGAGCACCTCCGGGGACCAGATGAAGTCGGAGTGGGACCCGAGTGAGACCAGGTTCACGCCGTCCTGCTCGAAGAACCCGTGGTCTCGTTGGTCGTTCCGCCGTAGAGGAACTGCGGGGCCGTCGCGGGCAGCGCCCCGTTCCAGGTGGCGCTCGCGCGCACGATCGCCGCGACCATCTCGGGAGAGAGGCCGCCCGGGTTGACCCGGAAGGTGCAGGGCGCGGTCCAGTTCGCCCCGCCATCGCCGAACGTCACCGTGAACGGCTTTCCCGCGCTCGGCACGTCCTCGTCGGAGAGGACCCAGAGAAAGCCGCTGCTGGCGGAGCCGCTGTACCCGTCGGGCGTGATGCCCGTGGGCACCCGGACCTCGATCCGGGTGTCGGACCAGGCGACGATCTCGTCCGGGTTCAGGTCGAGCCTCGGGTAGCCCGAGGCCCAGATCGGGACGACCTCGGACCCGGTGTAGCGGTAGGTGAACCCGACATCGGCGATGGAGTCGCGCGAGGCCCTGGTCCCGAAGCCCGAGCCCGTGATCGTGACCTCGGTCCCGGTGCCGGCCGACGCGCTCGCGGGCGAGACGCCGGTGATGACGGGGACCGTGCCGGCGGCGGCGCGGGGGGCGGGTTCGGCGGCCGGCGGCGTGGCGGCGGCGCCCGCCGCGAGCGCACCGATGTAGTGCTGGTACGCGTCTGCCGGGACGCCGCCGCCCTTCGTCTTCCCGTTGCCGCGGACCCGGCCCCGGTCGACCGGGACGACGCCCTGCGAACCGCCGTAGACCCTCGAGCCCTTCGCGCCGTGTTTGACGAAGACGAAGGCCTCGGTGCCTGGCACAAGGACGGGCTCGTCCTCGACCCACAGGGTGACGTTGTCCACGGTCCCGCCGGGGACCGTGAGCGAGAGGGTGTCCGCGCCGTTGCCCTTGGCCCGGCCCTTCACTTTCACGCTGGCAGTGGTCACGATAGCGGTGTGATCCGCATTCCAGCCGGCGCGGACATCGGCGATCTCGCCGCGGACGACTTCGTCCGCGCCCGTCGCGAGCGCGGCGTCGTCCATCGGGATCATCAAGGCCTGCGCGCCGGAGGCGAGCAGGCAGAGCGCCAGCAGCAGGACTGCCGCCGGCGCGTGGGGGCGAGAGCGCCCCGGAACGGGTGAGATGTGGTGCATGGTATGCTTCTCGCGGCTACGCTCGGGATCGACGGGTACGGACGGGGTCCGGGACGGAGGATCGGTGTGGCTCCTGGCTTCGGGATCCGACGGGGGTCGGTCTCTCCGGCCGGGACAGGCAGAGATCCATGGCCGAGCCGATAAGGTTTGTGACGGGTCACGCGGGGGCCGACGGGGAGAAGGCGGTCGGGGCTGCGCACGCGAAACGGCGGTTCCCGATCTCCGCCCCGTCATCATTGACGACCTCTAAAAAGGGGGATCGGACAGCTCAGGTCGCCCGGATGTACCCGGTCCGCTGGACCGTCTCGGTCGAGCCGTCGGAGTACGTGATCTTCACGAGCGGCGAGAAGGTTCCCGCGGCCGGGTAGAAGAACGTCGGGTTGACGGCCCGCGAGTTCCAGGTGTTCAGGTGGGCCGGGGCGTCGAACGACCACCATGCCGCGCTGACGGTCTTGCCGGTTGCCGGGGCCAGGGTGAACTTCACCGCGGCGCCGTGCGGAGCCGTCAGTGGGGCGGCCGTGAACGAGGCCCCGCCCGCTGTCGGCGTCGGTGTCGGCGTGGACGTCACCGTCGGCGTCGTGGACGGGCCGAACGCGATCCAGTCGATGTTCTGGCCGTCGCCCTGGAACGTCAGCTTCAGGACGTGCGTGCCCGCCGCGAGCGTGACGGGCACCGGGACCGTCGCGAACCGCTCGTAGGCCCCGGTGTTCGGGACCGCGATCGTCGCGGTCTGCGTGCCGTCGACCGAGAACGCGGCCGTCCGGCCGCTGTTCGGGCTCGCGACGCGGGCCGTCATGGTGTACGCGCCGCCCGTGGTGATGTTCGCGGTGTAGGTGAGATATTCGCCGCTGCGGATCCAGCCGACGTTCGGCGTGGCGACGCCGGCCGTCTGCTCGATGTCCACATTGTCGTGGCGGTAGACGCCGCCCTCATTGCCGGGGGTCGTGTCGTGATACGCCACGCCCTCACCGCCGAGGTTGTAGTCCTCGGCCT
>DUGU01000153.1 GCA_013331215.1 Methanoregulaceae archaeon | reverse complement strand
ACTAATTAAATAATCACCTTTTTTTTTTTAAGAAGAAGGGGTCAGAGGAGGCCGAAGGACTTCAGGGTCACTTCGGGATTGACGGCGCCCACGCGGTAGACGACGCCCTCGTCGAGCTCGTTGATCACGACCTCGGCCGGACTGAAGAGCGACGTGTCGATCTGGTAGAAGTCGAAGTTCGCCTCCTTGAAGATCTCGTAAAAGGGCTTGCCGTAGCCCTTGGACTTGTTCGACGGGAGCCGGTCGAGGTAGTCCTTGATCTCGGGCGCGCGCATGGTCAGCATGATCCGGCCGTGGTAGATGGTCGCGTCGTTGGTCGTGCCCATGGCCTGCGTCGCGTCTTTCTTGACCGGCGGCACGGGCGCGCTCCCGATCGCGGCCGTGATCTTGGTGGTATCGAAGCCGAGCTCGTTCAGTTTGTAGATCGCGGTCTCGACGCATCGGCCCGAGACCTGGATCGAGCCGACGATCGAGGCCGTCGGTGCTACCACAGCGCAGACGCTGCCGACGTCGACGTGGCACTCGTTCGCGATCTTCTCCATCACCTCGCCGTTCGGGAGGTGGTCCGACTCGAGCGCGATTACGGCCGAGTCGAAGTCGTCCTCGTACCCGATCACCTCGTAGGTGTGCTTCGGCTTGAGCGAGAGCGCCCGCGCCGGACCCGAGCCCATGGCGAAGTAGTTGCCGACTTTGACCGTCCAGCCGGCCTTCTGAGAGCCGAGGCAGGCCACGGACGGGAAGTCGGTGTTGACCTCGATGAACGGGAGCGGGATCCCCCCGATCTCTCCCATCGAGAAGTCGACCTCGCCCAAGCCGCCCATGCAGATCTCGGTGAAGGCGCGCCCCGCGGCGTAGCCGCCTCTCGTGCTCACGCCGCAGTCGACGATGCGGGCGCCGTTGCCGAGCTCGTGGTAGGCGGCGTTGAACTCCTCCGCGAATTCTGCCAGGTTCTCGAATATCTCCAATGCCAGTTCGTTTACGCTGAGCACACGCTGAACCCCCGTATGCCAATAAGGAGAGCTGCAAAAGAGATAAGACTTGCCAAAACGTTTCTGCGATTATTTAAGCCGTTCCAGGATCCGTTCCGGCTCGTACCGGAGGCTGACCGTCCGCGTGCGCCCGCGTCCCGTGCGGTAGTGGATGTCGGCCAGGTGCATGGTCTCGAACTTCGTGATGATCTCCCAGAACCGCGTGTACTTGATGCCGCACTCCCCGCGAATCCGCTCGAAGAGGTCGCCGGAGGTGATCTCGTCGCTCTCGGCGGACGCCCGAGCGAGACCTTCGAGCACGGCCCGCTCTTCGTCTCTGAGCGTTCGGATCACCGCGTCGAGGTGGAGGTAGCGCGATGCGGTGTATGCGCGGCAGACGTCCCCCTCCTCGATCCGCCGCCGTCCGTCCATCTCCGCGGCGATCCCGGCCCTCTTCAGGAGGTCGATCCCGACACGGAGGTCGCCGCTCTTCATGGTCTGGTCGACCACGAGGTCGAGCTCCTCCCCGGGCAGGACGCCGGGGTAGAAGCCCTGCCGCGCCCGCTCGTCCAGGATCGACCTGACCTCGTCGGCCATGTACGGGCTGAAGTAGACCTCGCCCGGCCGGAAGATCGACTGGACGCGGGCGTCGAGCCGCTCCGGGAGGTTGACCGAGAGGTCGGAGAGGATCACGATCACGGCGATCTTCGTCCCCGGGTGGACCTCGTGGGTCCGCAGGAGCATGTACAGCACCCGGTTGAGCTCGTTGTTGAAGAGCAGGTAATTCGCGTCGTCGAGGGCAACCACGAGGATGCGGTCGTCGTGCTCGAGGAGCCGGGCGACGGCGTCGAAGACCTTCTTGGTCGAGGTCCCCGAGGACCTCGGCAGGTGGCCCGTGAGCCGATTGTAGACCTCGGAGATGATCCCGAAGGTGGTGTTGTCGAGCTGGCAGTTGACGTAGATCGGGACCAGGGCCTTGGAGGCTTCCTCGACCTCGGCGAAGAGCTTCCGGACGGTCGTGGTCTTGCCCGTGCCGGGGGGGCCACGGCAGACCGTATTCAGGGGGCGCGCCCCCCGGAGGCCGGGCCGGAGCTGGAAGGCCAGCTCCCGCATCTGCGCTTCGCGGAAGTTGAACTGTTCGGGGACGAAGTCGGGGTCGAAGACCTCCGAGTCGCGAAAGAGCGTCTCGTCCCAGTTCAGCAGGTGGCGTGTCACAGGGATGGGAGGGGGAGAAGAGGCCGCCTCAGAGGCTCTGGATGCACTTCTTGCAGAGGGTCTTCGAGACGAAGAGGCGACTCGTCTTTTCTTCGGCCGCGCTCACGGGCGCGCCGCAGGACTCGCAGACGGCCCCCGTGGGCGAGGGGGCCGGCACCTTGGCCGCCGGCTTCGGGGTGGCGGGCTTGGCTGCGGCCTTCGGCGCGGGCTTCGGTGCCGGCGCCTCCTCGGGCGGCTCGGTGGCGGGGGGCTCGACCACCGGCTCGACCGTCGGGATTGCGACCGGTCTCGCTGCGGCCGGTCTCGGAGCGGCGATCGGCGAAGGTGACGGCTCTCCGGCGTCCCCGCCCACAGCGCCCTGCATGACGCGGCGGCGGTAATGGGCGACGAGGTCCTCGGTCTCGCGATTGCCGCGCCCGAAGAGGGCGAGGGTCTCGTCGAGGAACGCGACGAGCGACCGGATGTCCTCCTCGCTCTCGACCTCGTCCTGGACCTCGAGCCGGAGGCTCTCGTAATTCTTGAGGTTGACCGTGACTCCGACGGTCAGGTTCCGCTTCGGCATGGTACTCACCAGTCTCACATTGCCGCGATGCCGCTTATTAATGCGTCGGTCTCATCGAGGAAGTAGTAGAGTCTTGAATCCGGTCCTTTCATACGACATCCCTTGGCATACCCGGTGCTGAACCCCCCTGCCAGGGATCGTACGCCCTTCGGACCAGAACGGGCTGTCCATCGATTCGCCTCTTGGCGTGCACCGCCCCCGGGCTCTCCATATTCGACGTTCCCCGCAGATCCATCACTTGAAAAATGCAGGTTTCACGCTCGGACTGCCGGCTCTCGACCCTCCGCCCGGCTGTGAGACATCAGCTCGGTCGGGCTCTCCCGCCTGACTGGGAGGAGGGCAGTCCACGTTCGGCTACGGTCATATGGACCTGGCGAGGATTCGAGGGTACCCGCGACCCGCTCACGGCCCGCGCGTCATATCTGGGATCGTTCGCCGACCTCGATCATCCCTTCGCGTGGTTTTCAGCGCGAACGAACACCACTCTTCCGCCCCTATCGCTTCCGCCGACTGGAGCGAGGCGCGGGGGGAGGAAGTCGTTCGGCCCTTCCACTTAACAGCGACGGCAATACGGTCGGTGCGGAAGCGACGAAGGCGCCCGAGGCGGCCGGGCGGGAGAGAGCCGGCGACCCGAGAGGTCGCCGATGGTGCGGTCGAGCAGAGCGAGACGGCACCGAACGTTTTCGCGAGAGGTCGGCGTTCCGCGATGCCCGATACCGCGCTGCCGGGACGGGGCAGAGAGAGGAAGCGCGGTGGCGACGAGAATCCGCGAAAATGCGAGATCCCACGGTACGGCGTCGGTGACGAAAGAGGCACGGTCGTTCCCGGGACCGGGCTGACCTCTCTCTGACGATCGCAAACAAGCGTCGCGTCAGGCCGGTTATGATGGGGGATCGGTTCCCCGGCTTCGGAATAAGGTACGAGAGATCGAAAATGAGGGTGAGAGATCTTCACAGGTTGTTGAAGAGCCAGACAGTGTCGGCGAAGTCGACCCGACCGTTCCCGTTGTAGTCGAACGCAGCGAGCGGCTCGTTCGCCGCGACCCAGCTCATCTGGTTGAAGCAGAGCACGACGTCCGCGCAGTCCTTCCGGCCGTTGCCGTTCACGTCGTCGTACTTGTCGTCGGCGTTCGTATCCGTCGGCAACCCAGCGCCGCCGGGAACCTGTATCACCGGCGAGACGGTCGAGGTCGGCGTGGGCGTGGGCGTCGCTTCCGTCTTCACGCGCACCTGGGTGCGGTTGTTCCTGGTGTCCGCAACGTAGACATATCCCGCACAGTCCACGGGCGATCCCCGGGGGATGGTCGAACTACCCGTCACGGAGCCCCCGGAGCCCCATGTCGTGATATACGAGCCGGTCGAACCGGTCTTCAACCACCCTGTCCGGTGTAGGGCACGACCATGTAGACAGCGCCCGCGCCGTCGACGGCGATCTCCTCCCTGTATTACTGGTCGTTGCTGCCGATATTCCATTTCGTAACGAAGAAGAGGAGCCGTCGAATGTGGACTTCTGGATGCGCTCGTTGGCGTTGTCGACCATGTACACGCTGCCCGCATTGTCGATGGCGATACCCGTCGGAAAAAAGAACTGCCCGTCCGCCGAGCCGGGAGTCTCCCACTTCGTGGAAAATTGATACGCTTTCGCGACCGTCGCAGCTTGGACGCTACTCCCGAACACCACCAGCAGCAGGACGGCGCCCAGGAGTACGTCTGTCCTCGAAATCTGCCTCATGATTTGGTAGATAGAATTAAGCCAAAATTTTAGTTGTCGGTACCAGTCTCGAGACATTCCCGAGGCGACGTTTTCTGACTGGTCCCCACGCTCGCGAGATTGCAAGGCAGAACACCAGGCCGTTCTTTCATTCGCCAATCCGAGTAATCGCCATCACAGGGAACGGGGGAGCTCATCACCCTCGAACACGTGGGATTGGGATTGTTCCTCCCTTAGAAGGAAAATCCGCGACCCGACCATCTCGTCTGCGAACAGGGTAATCGAAGGTAACGCATCACGATCACTGCTGTATCCTCTCCTCCGAGGGTCATGGATAGTGACATAGTATTCTTCGGCGAGGATACCGATGAAGGTCCGGTTCCTGTCCTCCGTGGTGTTGCCGAACCCCGTGATCGCCGGGCTGGGTTCGCCGGCCCCGACTCCCGGTATTCCATCGAAACTCCGTTGGCCTCAACGCACCGGACGGAAGTTGTGTTGAACGATACTGCCGGATGTTGGGTCGCCAGGACCTGCGGCTAGCCGGTGGGGCCGGGGGTGTCCGCATATCTGGCTGTGGCGAGAAAACAGTTCGCGTGGCGATTGTCAGGGGAAGAACCTGTTCTTGTTCGAGACAAATTTTCCCTGCCCGGTCGATTGTGATAGAAGGCCACGTTCAACAGATGGGTTCACGCGGAAACAATCGATCTCTCTTACGTTCCCAGGAAGCAGAACCCGGCAGCTCGCCACGGTTTACAGGCGCGATGATGAGGAGGAGCGGTGTTTTTCATGTCGGTTCCCGGTAACGATCTGCACGCATCACGGTCAGAGCCCA
>DUGU01000154.1 GCA_013331215.1 Methanoregulaceae archaeon | reverse complement strand
CGCGATCATCGCCCTGCTCGGCGCCACGGCCCTCGTCGCCGGGTCGGGTAAGCCGGTCGAGCAGACCCTCGACCGTGTCGAATGGAGCGTGCTCGCGTTCTTCGGCGGGCTCTTTCTCGTGGTCGGCGCCCTGGTCGAGACCGGCGTGATCCACGCCCTCGCTATGGCCGTGCTCGGCGCGATAGGGACGCAGAGCGAGGCCATCCTCTTCATCTCCTGGTTCTCGGCGATCGCGTCGGCCCTCGTGGACAACATCCCGCTCACGGCCACCATGATCCCCCTGATCCGCGATCTGGGGACCGCAATGGATCCGACCCCGCTCTGGTGGGCGCTCTCGCTCGGGGCCTGCCTCGGCGGAAACGGGACGGCGATCGGGGCGTCCGCGAACGTGGTCGTGGTCGGCCTGGCCGAGGAGGCCGGGTACCCCATCACGTTCCGCCGTTTCCTGCCCTACGGCCTCGTCGTGATGCTCGCGACGGTCGCGGTCGGCTCGGGGCTGCTCGTGCTCCGCTTCGGGGCGTAACGGAGCCACCCATTATATACAACCCAGCTGAATCTGCTCTCGATGCCGAACGTCGTCGTCTACTATACGGACAGCTGCCCCTACTGCCGGATGGTCAAGGCCTTCCTCGACCGGCGCGGGGTCGAGTACCGGGCGATCAATGTCGGGCGGGACCAGCAGGCCGCTCGAGAGATGATCGAGCGGTCGAACCAGTACGCCGTTCCGGTCACCACGGTCGACGACGAGGTGATCATCGGGTTCGATACCAAGCGGCTCGCCGCGCTCTTCGGGGAGGACAGGGTGGCCGACGTCGTCGACGTCCTGATCGTCGGGGCCGGGCCGGCGGGCCTGACGGCCGGCGTCTACTGTGCGCGAAAGGGACTCAAGACCCTGCTAATCGCGACCGCGATCGGAGGGCAGGCCCTCGAGTCCTGGGCGATCGAGAACTACATGGGCTACCGGATGATCAAGGGCGAGGAGCTGATGCACAAGTTCGAGGAGCAGCTGACCACCCAGGACATCCGGCTCGAGCTCGACCGCGTGACGGGAATCGCGCGCGAGGGCGACCACTTCCAGGCCACGACCGATGCCGGGAGGACCTTCACCGCGACCTCCCTCGTCATCGCATCGGGGAAGCACCCGCGCAAGCTCGGAGTTGCGGGCGAGGAGAAGTATCTGGGGCGCGGCCTCTCGGTCTGCGCCACCTGCGACGGCCCGCTCTTCAAAGACAAGCGCGTGGCCGTGGTCGGCGGGGGCAACATGGCCGTCCAGATGGCGATCGAACTGGCCGGCGTGGCGGCGCGGGTCGACCTCGTCGTCCGCTCCGAGCTGAAGGCCGATGAGGCGAACCTCGCGCGGCTCGCGCAGAAGAAGAACATCAACGTCCTGAAGGGCTACGAGGTCGTCGCGCTTCACGGGGACGCGTTCCTGACCGGGATCACGATCCGCGAGAGGGCGACCGGGCAGGAGACACATCTCGACTTCGACGGCGTCTTCGCCGAGATCGGGTGGCTGCCGAACACCGAGTTCCTCGTGGGCCTCGTCGATTTGAACGCAGAGGGCAAGATCGTCGTGGACGAGAACTGCCACACCTCGGTCCCGGGCGTGTACGCGGCCGGCGACGTCACGAGCATCAACTCGGACCAGATCATCATCGCCGCGGGCGAGGGCGCGAAGGCCGCGCTCGAGGCCCATGCCTGGGTCTCCATGCGCTGACGCGGGGACGGAGCGACCGCTGCCCGACGGGGAGAGCATCGGACGCGGGTCCGCCAACAACGACGGTCGGCATTGCGACCACACGCGCCTTCGAAATACCTGCGGTCAACAATTTCGCCACTGGACCGGATTCCGATATCGGACGCGGTGACAATTATTCGGAATCGCGATCCGATGCGACCGCGGATGCCGGCACAGAACGCCGGCCGTCGTGTCGAGCCCGGGAGACCCGACCGTTCAGGGAGAATCTCCGGGATCCGGCCGGGGGTCACATAGCTCAGCGATGCCGATGCATCGAGCCCTGTTTTCGATCGTGCCGCCGGCATGTCGTCTTCTCGTGCGACCCCGGGCGCGACCGCTCCGTTTTTCACATACGTGATAGTGTACCGGGAGCGGAGAGACGGTCACCGGCGGATGTGCGCATGCCGGTGGTATCGTCGAAGGTACGGAGGGAGCCGCGCAGCGCGCTTCGAGCGCGTGGCGGGGCGTCCGAAAAAGAAGGGTGACGCGAGGGTCTCAGATGTGGTTGAAGAGCCAGGCGACGTCGGCGAAGTCGATCCGGCCGTTCGCGTTATAATCGAACGCGGCGAGGGGCTCGTTCGCGGCGATCCAGGTCATCTGGTTGAAGTACAGGATGACGTCGGCGAAGTCCTTCCGTCCGTTGCCGTTCACGTCGTCGTACAGTCGGTCGCCGTCCGGATCGGTCGGCAGACCGGCGCCGCCAGGAACGAGCGCGATCCCCGGCACGGTCGTCGTCGGGGTGACGTTCCCCGTCGGAGTGACGTTGACCGTCGGAGTGGGCGTCGGCGTGACCGTCTCCGTGGTGTTCGCCGTGGGCGTGGGGGTCGGTGTGGCCGTCGGCGCGGCCCCGCCGAGGTTCAGCCAGTCGAGGTTGACCCGGTCGACCCCCTCGAACGCGAGGGTCACCACGTGGCGGCCCCCGGTGACCGCGAGCGGGGTCGGCGCGGCGAAGTCCTGATAGACCGTCCAGTCGCCCGTCGAGGCGATCGACACCTCGCCGGCCGGGACGCCGTCGAGGTAGACCCTGGCCGCCTTCGCCGTCGCGTCGGGGTTCGCGGCGAGGAGTGTCAGCTCGAAGGTGCCGGCCGCGGGCGCGTCGACGGAGTACTTCAGGTACTCGCCGGCGCGGACGAAGCAAACGTCGGTGACTCCGCCCTCCGTCTCGATGTCGACCCCCTCGCCCGGCCGGAGGGCCTGGTCGTTGCCGAGGTTCGCGGGCTCGAAGTCGTGGTACGAGACCCCCTCGCCGCCCACGTCGAAGTGCTCGGCCTCGATCCGGGCCGGGAGTACATGCGCGGCCGGATAGGGGGCCTCGGGAACGACCGTCGGCGTGGGGGTCGGCGTCGGGGTGGCCGTCGGCGTGACGAGAGCGGTCTCGATCCGGTCCAGGTTCATCCCGTCGCCGGTGTAGGCGAACCGGAGCGCCTGCGCGCCGGCCGCGAGGCGGACCGTGGTCGTCGCGGTCGTGAACGCGGTCGACGACCCGGTCAGGGGGACCGTGACCGTCCCGATCTCGGTGGTGCCGGCCAGGATGCGGACCGTCCGCGGTCCGTTCCAGGCGGCCGCACGGAGCGTCACCTGGTAGTCGCCGGCCTGCTGCACGGTCGCGGTGTACTGCGTCCACTCGGTGTCGCGGATGTACGCGAGGGTGTACCCGCCCGTGATGGCCTCGATGTCGACGTCGTCGTTCCGGTACGCGCCGCCCTGGTTTCCGGCGACGGTGTCGTGGTAGGCGACGCCTTCGCCGCCGTTATCGTAGTCCTCGGCCTCGATCGTGCCCGGCACGACGAGCGTCCGGTACGGGCCGGGCGTCGGCGTGACCCTGAACGAGGTGAGCGGGAGCAGGTCGGTGTGGCCGGAGAAGCTGAAGGTCTCGTCGGTGAACCCGTCGCCGTTCGAGTCGGCGTGGGTCTGGGAGAACCCGCTGCCGTCCGGCTTGCCCCAGTAGTTGCCGCCGATGTACGGGCCGCCGATGATGTTCGTGCCGGCCCGCTTCACGACGGAGAAGGCGTTGCCGGTCGACGTCCCGACGACATCCGCGTTCACGCCGGAGTTGGAGAACCGGTTGTCGTAGATCACGTTGTCGGAGGCGTCCGCGATCCAGACGCCGCGCTGGGCCTGGTCCGTGATCCGGTTTCCTGCCACACTCACCCCGTGAACCTTGTTGTAGAGCACGACCCCGGCGAAGAGGTTGTTCTCGATGGTGCACCCTTCCACCCGGCCCAGGCTCACACCCTGGTCGTAGTAGTAGATGCCGTACCCCCACCCCGAGACCTTGAGGTTCTTCACCGTCACATCCGGGATGTTGTTCACGAAGATCCCGACGTTCGTACTGGATGTCCCTGTGCCCGAGAGGCGATGCCCGCGCCCGTCGATGGTGACGCCGGGCGTCATGACCTCGATGCAGACCGCATCGTTCCGGTTCAGGATGTCGTTGGTGAGGTAGTACGTGCCCGGGCTGGTGATCACCGTCGGGCCCGTGATCGCGTACGGGTTCTGCGTCGTCGTCGGCACGGTGGTCGTGGTCGTGCCTCCCGAGACGGAGCCCCTGATCGCGGCATACCACCGATCAGCGATCTTCTGCTCGCCCGACTGGTCCGGGTGGATGTACCGCGGGGCCTGGTTGTCGTCGCGCCCGTCATAGCCGGAGTAGAGGTCGACTATCGTGATGGGGGAGGAGGAGGTCGTTTTTTCCGATCTCCACGAATCGAGCCGGGAGTTGAACGTGTACAGCCCCGAGTGCTCATTGCGGTAGCTTTCCCCGGTCGGTGGAAGTTTTCCGACGAAGATCTTGATCCGCGAGTTCTTCGCGCGGAGGGTGTCGATGAGGCGACCCAGGTTGTTGAACCGGGTGTCCATGTCGGTGTTCGCGAGGACGTCGTTCGTGCCGATCAGCACGAGGGCAATATCCGGATAATACCCGGCGAGCCAGGTCGAGAGCTTGCCGCCCCTGACGACGCCATCCTCGTCCTTCACTCCGTCGACGATCCCCTCGATCGTATATCCGCCGTGACCTTCGTGGTCCCTATCGAAGCTGTACCCCGGGAAATCAGGATCGCTCCGTGACCCGACGAAGTCGACGGCGTTGCCGTTCTTCTTCAGCGTATCCGAGAGCCAGTAGCGGTACGTCGGGTGCACACCGCCGTCGTCGACGCTGCCGCCACTCGTCAGCGAGTCGCCGACCGCGACGATGCGGGTCGCGGCGTCCGCGGAGGCCCCGGCCACGAGGACGAGCAGGACGACGGCGGTCGCAATGAGCCACACCGAGTCTGCACGAGCTCCTCTGCGAGTCATCGCATCCATCTCCACAGGTACTCGTGCCGGCAAAGATTAAGCCTGTGGTGGCCCGGCGCCGACAGGCTGAAGTGGTGGAACGCCGAGAATCGCCCATGCAGAGTCGTGTTCGGGAGGCGCTCGGCCTCCGGTTCGAGCCGGTGGCCGTCCTCTTCCGCGACGAGCGGCCCGACGGGGCGCTCGGGTTCGCCGACGGCCGGCGGGGGTGCGTGATGTGGCTCCTCGCGCAGGCCGCGCTGGGTAAGACGGTCGCGCTCTCCCGCGAGACGGTCGGCTGCCCGGGCGGCGCGGTCGGGCTCGGGTTCGCGGACGGCTTTCCCGACGTGGAGCGGCACTCGTACTTCCTCAGCGTCGGCGTCGAGGGGACGGGCGCGCCCGAGCGGCTCGTGGCTCAGGCCCGGGCCATGCCCGAGTCGCCGATGAAGGAGCACATGCTCCACGGCGAGCGGTACTGGCGGGATCCGGCCGCAGCCGCCGCCTTTCTCGAGCTGCTCCCGAAGATCCCCGCGCCGCCGGCGTGGGTTGTATTGATGCCGCTCTCGGCCCTGCCTCCCGGCGAGGAGGCGGCCGTCGTGGTCTTCGTCGCGAACGCGCTCCAGCTCGCGGGGCTGGTCACGCTCGCGAACTACCGCCGGCCCGAGGCCGACGGGGTGATCGTGCCGCCGGGCGCGGGCTGCATGCAGTTCCACCTCTGGGCGGTGGCCGAGGGCGAGCGCGAGTTCCCGCGGGTGGTGGTCGGGCTCACCGACCCCACGGCGCGGCTCGCCGTGAAGAGGACCCTCGGCACGGACGTCCTGACCGTGGCCGTGCCGTGGCGGCGCTTTGTCGAGTTCGAGGAGGACGTGGCCGGCTCGTTCCTCGAGACCGGGGAGTGGCGGGAGCTGATTGGGTAACGGGAAACCCCCCGACCGCCGATCCGGCAGGGCCCGTTGCGTCTTTTTTATACACCGTGGCATAGACCGGATATCGCAGCGGAACGGATCGGCAGTATTAATACCCCCCCGTGTGGAGCGAAGGATACTGTTATCGAGGTGGTGATAATGGGTATCCTCTCCCTTTCCGAACCGAGAGCGGCTGTTCTCGTGGTAATCGTCGTCCTTCTCTTCGTGGGGCTCGCAGGCCCCGTTGCGGCGACGACGTCGATGTACCGATCCGACGCCGAACATACGGGCGTGTACGACGACGGCGGGACGCGCCCAAACGGCGTCCTGAAATGGACCGCGAGGACGGACGCACAGGGTTCGCACGTCGTACATCAACCATCGGTCGTGGACGGGGTCGTCTACTTCGGGAGCAACGAGATGAAGGTGTACGCCGTGTACGCATCGAACGGGACGCGGAAATGGGTCTCCCCGACGTTGAATACGACGAAGATCTGGGGCTCGCCGGCGGTCGCGGACGGGTACGTGATCGTCTCGGGCGACGGCGTCTATGGTCTCGATTCGGCGACCGGCGCGGTGTCGTGGAGCCAGTTCCCATTCCCGATCGATACGGGAATGATCGCGCTCCGAAATGCCCCTCACCCGCCGACTGTCTGGAATCACATGGTCTTCGTCTCCGACGGCGGCAATGTGGGAAACACTGTCGCCGCAATCTCGACCTCGGGAGAGATGGTCTGGTATAAATTCACACAGGAATGGACGGGCTGGGAAGTCGGCATGGATGGGCTGACGAATATCGCCGTCCACGATGGGACCCTCTACTTCTATGCCGGAGGCGACTACTTCCAGGTCGACGCGCTCACGGGCGGAGGCGTGCACCTCCGGAACAGGTTCTGGGCGGCGCCAGACTTCTGGTACACCGGTGGTCCGGCTTGGGTGAACGGTCACCTCTACCTCCAGGTCTCCAACAATTCTCATGTCGGAGGGGGTCCCAGAACCCGCTCGACGGGAAGGAACTCTGGTTCAACCCGTTCCTGGGTCGAAACACCGGCAGGATCACCACCTCCGAGGTGACCGTCGCCGACGGGGCGGTCTTTATCGGATGCGGCAACTACACGCTCGGCCAGGTCTGGGCCCTGAACGCGGCCGACGGGACGACGCGGTGGAACTTCACCGTCCTGAACACGCCCGTTTCGGACCGGAAGTTTGTCCTCCCGGCGTATGCGAACGGCGTGGTCTATGCGACCGGTAGCAACCGGCTCTACGCACTCAACGCGGCGGACGGTTCGAAACGATGGGAGTGGACGAACGGAACGCCGCTCTACTCGCCGCCGGCAATCGCGGACGGCACGGTCTTTGTCGGGGGGTTTGACGGGAAGAGAGGTGCATTGTACGCGATCGGAAACCAAGCGGGACCGGCACCGGTGCAGCCGATCCCCGGCGGGTCCGGAGCGCCGCAGGACCTGGACTACGACGGCATATACGAGGACGTGAACGGCAACGACCGCCTGGACTTCGCGGACGTCGTCCTCTATTTCAACAGCATGACCTGGATCGCGGCGAACGAGCCGGTCGCCGCGTTCGACATCAACGGCAACGGGCGGATCGACTTCGTCGACGTCATCTGGCTCTTCAACGGGCTCTAGCGGGAGTCCTCAGGGTTTCTTCTTTCGGTACCCGTCGAGCGACAGGGACGCGATGTTCCGCACCGGAAGGTCCGTGTGCCCCGTGATGTGAAACTCGCAGAACGGGCAGGAGGTGATCACCTGCGCTGCGCCCGTCGCGGCGATCGCCTCGCGCTTCTGCTTGCCGAGCGCCGCCGCCACCTCGGGCCGGCCGGACTTCACCCCGCCGCCCGAGCCGCAGCAGCGGGCCGGCATCTCGGGCCTGGTCACACTTGCCCACTACCGCCGTCCGGCGGTCGACGGCGTGATCGTCCCGCCGGGCACCGGGTGCCTGCAGTTCTTCCTCTGGCCCCTGGTCGAGGCCGAACAAGAGCACCCCCGGGCCGTCATCAGGATGACGGACCCTTCGGTGCGGGTCGCCGTGAAGAGGACCCTCGGGACCGACGTGCTGAGCGTGGCCGTGCCGTGGCGGCGCTTTNNTTGTCGAGTTCGAGGAGGACGTGGCAGGCTCGTTCCTCGAGACGGCCGAGTGGCGGGAACTCGCCGGCTAGAGCATTCCAAAGGGTTCGATCCACATACCGCCTCAACAGGCGCATGACGCGGGGTGAGCGGAAAAGGGCGGAAAAAAGGGACCGGCCGGGATCAGGCGGTGCCCGGCGCGCCCTTCTTCTCCTTTTCACGGTAACCGTCGAGCAGCAGGGACGCCACGTGCCGGACCGGCCGGTCCGTGTGGGCCCGGATGTGGAACTCGCAGAACGGGCAGNNACCCCGCCGCCCGAGCCGCAGCAGTACGCGGGCATCTCGACGAGGTCGGCGACCTGCCGGATCAGGGCCCGGGGCTGCTCGGAGATTCCCTGCCCGCGGAGCAGGTGACACGGGTCGTGGTAGGTGACCGTGAGAGGCAGGCGCGCCGGCGGCTG
>DUGU01000172.1 GCA_013331215.1 Methanoregulaceae archaeon | reverse complement strand
TACCGCCACGACGGCGTCGACATCGAGACCGGAAACGGCATCACCGACGTCGGCTGGGTCCGCAACGGCGAGTATCTCACCTACACCGCGGCCGTCGCGACGACCGGGAACTACACCCTGACCGCGCGCGTGGCCAGCCCGAACACCGGGCGCGCCGTGTACCTCTCCGTCGACGGCGTCCAGGCCGCGACGATCGTGGTCCCGAACACCGGGTCCTTCGACGCGTACCGGGACGTCTCGCCGCACATGTACGTCGGCAACCCCCTGCAGACCCCGACGCCCGTCGCCACGCCCGTCGAGGTCGCGGTGCCGATCGCGCTCACGGCCGGGAGGCACACGCTGAAGCTCGCGTTCTTGGGCGACGGCATGAACATCGACTGGATCGCGTTCGCGCCGGTCGCCGCGCCGACGCCGATGCCCTACCGGAACGTCACGCTCCCCGGCACGGTCCAGGCCGAGGACTACGACCTGGGCGGCGAGGGCGTCGCGTTCCACGACACCACCGCCGGCAACAGCGGCGGCGCGTACCGCCAGGACGACGTCGACATCGCGGCCCTGCCCGCCGGCGGATACGCCGTCGTCGGGGTCGAGGACGGCGAGTGGCTCTCCTACACCGTCAACGGGTCTTCGGGCCCGGTCGGCAACCTGCCGCCCCTCGTACTCTACGCCGCGAGCGACCGCGACGGCCGGAGCGTGGCGGTGGAGATCGACGGGAGGGTCGTCGGCAACGTCAGCATCCCCAACACCGGCAACCTCTCGGCCCCCGCGGGGGTGCAGACCCAGTTCTTCCTCACGGACGGCGGCAGGCCCCTGCCGGGCCGGCACACCGTCCGCCTGCTCTTCCACGGCAGCGGCCAGAGCCTCGACAGGATAGAGTCTCCCTCCTTCGTCTCGTTCGCGGACGCATACACGATGCCGAAGTTCTCGGCCGACCGGTTGAACGGAACAGCGCCGCTCGTCGTGCGCTTCACCGACGAATCGCCGGAATGGACGAACGGCTGGCACTGGAACTTCGGGGACGGCGCGACCTCGACCGAGCAGAACCCCGTCCACACGTTCACCGCTCCCGGTGTCTACGCGGTCAACCTCACCATCGACGAGAAGGACCACTGGGAGGGCGGCACAATCGTGCATTACTGGAACTCGCCGGTCGAGACGAAGACCGTGGAGGTGACCGGCAACGGTACCGGGCCCGCCACCGGGAACGCGATCCCGGGTACGATCCAGGCCGAGGACTACAACCTCGGCGGCGAGGGTGTCGCGTACCACGACACGACCCCCGGCAACGAGGGCGGCGTCTACCGCCATGACGACGTCGACATCGAACAGACGGCCGGTCTGGACACGCCGAACATCGGCTGGGTCCGCACCGGCGAGTACCTCGCCTACACCGCGACCGTCCAGGACGCGGGCACCTACACCCTGAGTGCGCGCGTCGCGAGCCCGAACAGCGGGCGGACGATCGCGGTCTCGGTCGACGGCGCAGCGGCCGCGACGATCCCGGTCCCGAAGACCGGGGCGTACGAGCGGTTCGCGACCGCCGAGGTGCCCGTCACCCTAGCGGTCGGCACACACGTCCTGAAGCTGACCTTCTCGGGCGACGGCCAGAACATCGACTGGATCGCCTTCGCGGCGACGGGCGGCGTGACAACGCCGACACCCACACCGACGCCGGAAGCGGGTGGCGCGAGCTTCGTCGCCGCGCCCCCGACGGCGCCGAAGGGCAGCGCGGTCAAGTTCACCGTGACCCCGGCGGTCGGCAAGAGCATCGGCTCCGCCTGGTGGTCGTTCGACGCCCCGGCGCACCTGAACACCTGGAACTCGCGGGCGGTCAGCCCGACGTTCTTCTACCCGGCCGCGGGCACCTTCTCGCCCCTCGTGAAGATCGTGTACACCGACGGCTCGACCGAGACCGTCCAGCGGACGAACTACGTCCGGGCCACGTGATGAGCATGGCCGAATACGCCATCATCCGGGCACGGCAGGGGCAGGTCTGCCCCCGCCCCCTCGCCGAGAACACGGAGGAGCCGCCGGTCCCGGACCGGCGCAAGCGGGACGACTCAGAGGATTTATCCCCATCCTCGGATGAACACTTGTTGTCATAGTTATGATTCACACGTTTCACCTCCGGCCGGGCATCGGGCGCCCCCTGGCCGTGTTCCTCCTCCTCGCCCTTCTCCTCGCGGGCACGGCCGGCGCCGTGACCCGGATCGTCCCGCTCGGGGACTCGCTCACCAGGAGCATGCCCGACACCGACGACGGCGGCGTCCACCCGAGCTACCGCTACTGGCTCTGGGAGAAGCTGAACGACAACGGCTACGACGTCGACTTCGTCGGCTCCTCGAGCTCCCCGAGCTTCTCCGGGTACTCCTTCGACCGGGACAACGAGGGGCACGGCGGGTACCGGATCGGCGACATCGTGAACGGCATCAGCGGCGAGGGCCGGCTCTCCTCCTGGCTCTCGGGCTACGACCCCGACGTGGCGATCGTGCTGATCGGCACGAACGATGTCCTCTGGGACACCCCGATGGACAAGCGGTTCTCGAACCTCGGCCGGCTCGTGGATACGCTCCGCGACCGGAACCCCGAGATCGCGATCTTCATCGGCAAGCTCCCGCCGACCGGCGACGCCGAGCGGAACGAGATCCAGGGCCTGATCGAGTTCAACAGCCGGCTGCCGGGCTGGGCCTCGGGCGAGTCGACCTCGAGGTCGCCGATCCGCGTGGTCGACCTCTACTCGGGGTACGACGGGCGCGACGACAACCAGGAGCCGCGGTACATCCACCCCGACGAGTCGGGCGAGAAGAAGATCGCGAACAAGTTCTACTCGGCACTCGCCTCCTACCTCGATAAGGGCGACGTAACGGAGACGCCCACGCCGACACCGACCGAGACACCCACCCCGACCGAGACGCCCACCCCGACACCCACGGCGACACCGTCACCCACGCCGACGGAGACGGCGACCCCCACTCCGACGCCCTCGGCGACACCGACGCCGGTCGCGGTCATCACCGCGAGCGCGGCCCCGACGCCCGTCGCGACCGCGGTCGCTCCGGCCGCCACCACCACGACGTGGGGCCGGCGCTACGCCATCGGCAACCCGGGCTCGTTCCTCGGGACCCGGTTCGGCTCCGGCGGGGCCGCCGCGGCCGCCCGCGGCTCGAGGTCGGTGACGGTGAACGCCACGGCGCTCAGGCCCGGGGACCGCTCCTACGGGCTCACGCCGCCGGCGGGGCAGTTCGTCCGCTGGTATCCCGCCGCCCGCTGGGCCGCGGGGCTCCACTGACCCTTTTTTCTCTGCGATCCGTCGGAAAAGGGGGTGGGACGAAGCCCGCCCGAGTCACGCCCCGAACGTTTCCGGGAACCGCGCGATCACGCCCTGCGAGAGCGCGCCGAACATCATCAGGATGTGGTCGTACACCACGTCCCACGCCGCAACGTCGGCTGTGTAATCCTTCGCGTGCCGCGCCACGAGCTCGTCCCTGGTCGTGCTCAGGTGCCGGTCGAGCAGGTCCCCGAGGTCCTGCTCGGTCCCGTGCGGGTTCGCCCGGGCCTGCGCCTGGGCGAGCGTAGTTCTCGCGACGGTCGGCGCCGCGAGGACCGAGATCAGGATGACGGCCGGGACAAGGGCCGTCACCAGGTGTCGATGACCAGGTTTCAAGCGATCGATGCTCCGTCCCACCCGGCCTCGCGGCGGCAGTGACCGAGAAGGGCGCCGAAAAATGGTTTGAAAATTATTTAATCTTTCCCATGCCGTTGCCATCTCCATGGACATGCGGCCGGGGCCGGAACGGACTCCGCTCGCGGCCGCGACCGCAGGTGATGGAAAAAGCAAAATAGCTCCGCTCCCATCTCTCCTCGTGGAGCAGCGTTCGCCCGCGCCGGGGGGGCCGGGGGCGAGCAGGGGAATCCGCTCGCGGGAGGACTACCGCCGCTACCTCGAGGCCGACCGCCGCGCCCTCGAGCAGACGCGGCGACGCCCCCGGCTCTTCGGGGACGGCGTCTGGCGGTTCCAGCGCCTCCTCCGGGCGGTCGAGTACCACGAGGCCTGCCGGCCGGACACCTGGTACTTCCGCCCCCTGCTGACCCTGCTCTACCTGCGCCTCCACCTCGCCCAGGTCCGGCTCGGCTTCACCATCCCGCCGCACGTCTTCGGCCCCGGGCTCTCCATCGCGCACCGCGGCACGATCGTCGTCAACTCGTGCGCGCGCGTGGGGGCGAACCTTCTGAGCGAACGCATCCCGCCGTGCCTTCCGTTCGTCAACTCGTGCGCGCGCGTGGGGGCGAACTGCCGGCTCCACGCCTGCACCAACATCGGCTCCTGGTCGGGGGCGGCGCACGAGGCGCCGGTCGTCGGGGACAACGTCTACATCGGGCCCGGCGCGGTCCTGTACGGGCCGATCGCCATCGCCGACGACATCGCGATCGGCGCGAACTCGGTGGTGAACGTCTCGTTCTCCGAGCCGAACATCACGATCGCGGGAGCGCCCGCGCGCAAGGTCCGGGACGCGGGCACCACGCGGTTCGCTCCACCGGGGGAGGCCCCGCAGCCCGTCCCCCGCGCCGTGCCGGAGGATCCGTCCGCGCCCCCGTCGCCGGCGGCGTCCCCCGGCGCGACGGCCGGGGCATCGGCGCCGCCCGTTTGCGCGGATTCCGCGGGCCTGCACTGACCGGGCTCGCGGACAATATCGCAAGCTTAATTGGAATCGCCCCGTAATCTCCCCACATGGCGATGGCAGTATGACCGAGTGTCCCGGGTGCGGCGGCCCCCTCGCCGGGGACGAGGAGACCTGCCCCGCGTGCGGCGCGAGCATCGAGGGGGGCGGGGCGTCGCCGGCCCCGGCGGAGCCCGGCGCGGAGGTCGTGCCGTCCGTCGAGCCGCAGGCCGAGAACGGGTCGGGAAAGCTCTGCCCCGAGTGCGGCGCGCTCAACCCGGCCGAGGCGCGGTTCTGCGTCGGCTGCAGGCACGGGTTCGCGGGGCGGGCGCCCTTCCTCGGGGCCGGCTGGCTCGTGATCCCGGCGCTGATCGCGGTGGTCCTGATCGTGGCGGCGGTAGCCGCCTTCTCGTTCGGTTTCGTTGCGCCGGGCCCCAAGGCCGGCACGCCCGTGAATAATTCGTCCGCGATATCGGGCGCGAACGGGACGGCGCACGATGTGATCAACCAGACCCGGAACGTCTCGCGCCAGGGCGCGACCGAGGTGATCGCCGCGCGGAACGGCACCGCGACGATGAACGTCACGCCCACCCGGACGGTGGACCCGAACAGCACGCCGTGGAACGGGGCCGACGGGGCGGGGATCTACCACACGGAGGGCGGGACGCACTACGTCGGGATCAGCGGCGAGATCATGCAGAAGCGCCGGGAGGCTTCGGCGACGCCGACGCCGGTATCGGTCGGGTTCGGCGACGGCTCGGGCCACACGATGGGCACGCTCTCCTGGGTCGGGACGGGCAACTGGTCGCCGGGGTTCATCGATCTGCCGGCGGGCGACGCGCAGGTGGTGCTCCTCTCGCAGGGGGCGACGGCGTTCATCCTGGCCGACCCGTCCGGGAACCACGTCGGGTTCGGCGCCTTCCTGCCACCGGGCGGCACGTATACCGTGCCGATCCAGCAGGCGGGCCGCTACGTGATCGCCTTCGGCACGGCGAACGCGACGGACTCCTGGTCCGCGACGGTCCTGCTGCCCGGATCGGGAGGCGGGCAGGTCGCAGCCCCGCCCGTGGCCACGCCGGCGACGCAGATCCTCTCCTTCGCCGGGACCGGCGGCGGCTCGCCGGGCTCGTTCAACCTCTCGCCGGGGACGGTGCACGTGGCGCTCACCGCGGACCAGATGACGATGGCCTACATCAAGGACCCCTGGGGGGTGACCCTCTCCACGACCGTGGCCGGGCCGTACGCCGGCGGGTCGACGGTCGCCATCACGCAGGCCGGGATGTACCGCCTCGAGGTCTGGGGCACGGGCACCTGGACGGCGACCGTGACCTGGACGGCGCCGGCGAGCGCAGGGGCCGCCACGGTGGCCACGGCGGCGACGATCGCCACGCCGCCGCCGACCTTCCTCGCGACGGGCACGACCCCCGCGAGCATCGTGACGACGGCCACAACAGGGGCTCCCATCGTCGTGACGACTGTGCCGGCCACACCCGAGCCGAACTACACGCTGACGATCACCGACCTCGACCTGACGAACGAGTGGGTCTCCATTCGGAACACCGGCGCGGCGTCGGTCGACCTTCAGGGGTGCACCCTCTCGGACTCGGGCCCGAACTATGCCTATTCCTTCCCGTCGTTCGTGCTCGTGGCGGGAGCGACGGTGACGGTTCATACCGGCCATGGTACGAACACGGCGGCCGAGCTGTACTGGGGCCAGGGTTCGGAGATCTGGAACAATAGCGGCGACACCGCCACGCTGAAGCGGCCGGATGACAGCGTCATCTCGTCTCTGACGAAGCCCTGATCGATCCTGCGGCCCCCCGGCTTTGGCCGGTCATCATTCCCCCACCAGTCCGGCGTATCTGACATTTCGGCCGGGCGACTCTTTTCTCTTCGTCACCCTCGCCCCCATCGCGCCGGCCCGCGCGTGCGTTCGGCGTCGAAAACGGGCGCGAACGTCGGACACAACGCCCTCGCACCGGCATAGAAACGGGTGGAGCGCCGGCCGAAACCGAACGCAGGCTCTCTCTTGCCCCCTCTCCACTTTTACAACCCGTCCAAGTATATTACAAATGGTGATTATTTAATTAGTGCCAC
>DUGU01000297.1 GCA_013331215.1 Methanoregulaceae archaeon | reverse complement strand
ATCTCCCGCATCACCGGCACCGGGGCGGACGGCACGGCCATCACCGGCTCGTTCGCGAACACGCCCCCGGCCATCGGCGATACGCTGACAATAACCGGCGCCGGCAACCCCGGCTCCGACCACGTGGTCGTCGTGGCCGAACTCGTCGACGGCTCGCGCCAGGTCGTCCTCGATGCCGTCGTCTGAGCTCTCCTCCTTTCGCTCTGCCGACGTGATCCCTCCGTCCAATCGCCGATCCGCGCCGCCGTGAGGGCCCCGCTGCCATCGGAGGCCTTCGTAATGCTGCCGGCCGCCGCCTGTCGGCGGACCCACCCGAGCAGTTCACTCTTCCGCGACATGCAGCCGCGGACCGGGAGGTGGTATCGGAAGGCCCGCCGTTGTCGCACTACCGGAGCAGCAGGGGCGGCCAATCGCCGCCGTCGATCACGGACGGGTACCTGGATACGGGTTCGGCCGTCCGTATCCGTCGGGCAACCGGAAGATCCGCGGCATCCGGGTCCACCCATGCCCTATTCCCGGAGACAGTGCCCGCCGTGTGGCGACGGCACGCACGGGGACGGATGGTGAGGCCACCCGATCTCCGGACCGGTATTTCCGGAACGGTATCACTCCTCAAACCGGAAAACGTGGAGAATTTCGGAAGATTCAGGAAATCGGGGCGAATTATGCCCCGCCGTCGGGATCATTCAACGGCCCCGGCGATCCGGAAAGATCCGGCAACTTCCGGAATGGCTCGCGCAACCGGTAGACCGTCGTCTTCCCCTTCCCTTCCGTTACCACGACACCGTGCGTCACCAGCTGAGCCAGATCGGTCCGTGCAGTACGATCCGTCACGCCGAGCTCCCGTGCGTAAGCCCCAGAGCCGATCGTTCCATGATGACGGAGATACTCAATCACTCGCCGTTGCCGCTCGTTCAGCAGGTCCGGATGCCGGAGCACCTGGTTTACCATCGACGGGACAAAGCGAACGACGAACTCCTCACCCGTCTCCGAAAACCCCGGATCGGCAGATCCCTCCTCACGACACCGCTCGATCATCCTGGTGATCCCGGAGCCCCACCTCTCGATATAGGAGACCATGAAGAGGAGCCGTGCGATCAAACGGTTGCGTGGGCGGGAGATATGCGGCCCCTTCAACATCGGAATGGTGATCCCTGCCGGGAGCCGTCCGGGACTCCAGACCTCGAGGGCCGTGTCGAAGAGCCGGATTTGCACATTTCCCGACGACTGATAGTCGCGGTGGCAGAGCGCGTTTATCACCGCTTCCCTGACCGCATCCGGCGGATACTCCCATTGCTCCTCTCGGCGGTACTGCTGATCAGTCACCCACGCAGCCCGGTCCATCGCCCCCAGGAGAAAGGCTTCGGCCTCATCGATCTGTGACATGAGATCACCGCCGATCACACGCATGGAGACGAACGGATCGGCAGGAGAATCGCCGCGGAACCGGGCGCACCGGACCTCGGCTTGATCGAGAAATCGTTGCGGATCACGGCCAAAGAGGAGGATGGCGGCATAATTGGGCGATCCGTCCACCAGAAGCTCCAGCGTCTCGAGCACGGTCGAGAGAGGAGCCGAGGGATCGAGCCGGACATTCCGCGCCGTCCTCGCCCGTCCGATAAAGCGTCGAATCTTGTCAGGATCGAGATCAGCCTGCACAGCCCCAGGACAGCGAGCGCGGTCCCAGGCATATCCCTGTTGCTCGAGGATCATCGAAGCAAGACTATCCGGAGGCACCCGGACGCTCTCGGTGCCCGAGCGGATGAACGCGACCCCATCGAAAAAGTACGGCTTGTGGGTTCCCTCGGGGATCACGACTTCGACAACTGATCGCCCGTCCAGAACCCGCTCGCGGACTTCTGGAACGATATCGGGCCGGATCATCGACCGGATCTTCTGCGAGATTGTGAGAAGAGTCCGATCGGTGACCTCCATGCCATGCACCGAACCATCCGGTTCAATGCCGAAGTACAGGGTGCCGCCCCGGTGGTTGAGAAACGCGCAGACATCCCCGAGGGCGCGATTGAGTTGGGCGGTCGAGCGCTTGAACTCCACAATCTCGGATTCAATCGCCGGCAGGTTCATGAGCGATAATCCAGTATCTGCTGCGTTCGGCAATAAGGAGACACGGTGCCGTCACATTCGTTGTCGTCGACAGTCTGCTCTCAATTTCGGCCGGCAGGGGGCTCGTCGCGTCCGGTGAACCAACTCGGAAGTGCGTTCGTCGGGCACCCGGGGCTCGAAGGGCACCCTACCTGACGTGATTGCGCTCGATAAAGTCCAGAAACACCACCCATTATTGGACGCGGAATACCGTTCCCTGAGAGCGAAGGGGTTGGTGGCAGGTCGACGAGCGCATTTGACCATATCAACCGGAAACGCTGCTCTTACCGGGAAAAATGGCGCTTCCTCTCGAGATGCAGGGCCTGAGAAACATAGATTCGAAACGATGACTATCGAGCATCTCCGGATGTCGGGGCGAGCGACACGGGATGAGATCAACCGTCACTTATTCCGCGAACTGCCTGGATATATGACATCGTACCAGAAAAAGATCTTCGTAAAAAACCTCCTTCAGGACATGCGAAAAGCCGGAGTCGTCAAGGCAAGCGCAGTCGAAAAAAGAGCAACATGGAGTTTGACCGATTATGCAGTGTCGGTTCCGGATAACCAAGAGGGGAAATAGACGAAGAATCCGCAAAGATGGAAATCGAAATTCTTTTGATTGGGAGCAATTATCGAAATAGACGTCGATCTTTCGGATAATCCGATCGCGATTTTTCTCCTACAATCAGGAAAAATCCATACGAAAGTCTTTTCGAGAATATGCATTGACACGTTTCTAAGCCTGGAGCTGAACATTGTACGAGACCATTAGGGTCAGATTCAACCGAAGGTCACTGAACATCCGACGCCGTCGCTGAGATCGTCGGCACAATACTGCTTGTCGCGGTGACCGTGATCATTGCAGCGGTCATCGCGTCGTTTGCGTTCGGCCTGCCGGCCGGCGTCACCCGAACGGTCGCGATCGCCGTCTCGGCCCAACAGCAGGGCGACGACATCGTCCTGACGTACATGGGCGGGCAAGACTCGGCCATGATCTCCCGCATCACCGGCACCGGGGNNGGTCGTCCTCGACGTCGTCGTCTGACCCGATCCTCCTTCTCGATCGGCCCCGCAGTGCTGGCGATCGCGCCGGCCCTCCCTTTTCTATCTCCGTCCCGTTATCTCGTCGGCCTGCGTACGAACAGCACGACGAACGGCAACCAAGATGCGCGCGAGGAGAGAGCCCGAGAGGACGAAGGCCAGAGCCCGCTGGCGACACGTCAGCGGAAAGGCCAACAGCGCCTGGAAGAAAACGTCCCCGGCGACGAAGGCCGCGGTCACCAGCACGATCGCGAGCGTCTGCCGGCGCCCCGGCCCGTCCACATCGCTTGATTCGCCGTGCCTGTGCGCATACTCAAGGCGCGACCGGGCCTGCGATCTTCATCCGCCTGCCGCCCCTCGTTCTCGCGGGCTATTTCGTCTGGATGGACGCCCCCCCGGTTCAATGGCAGGGGACGACGCAGCCCGCTCAGGTTCGATGGGAGAAGTGACGATGACCTTGCAAAATCGAACGGCGTGTCGTACGCGGCGCCGCCCGTCGCACCGGCCAGCGCCGACGCGGGCGCGGACGACTGAGCGGCCGGGGCAGGACGCGCGGGCGTACCGGCGCCGGGCCCGCCCCATTTTCCCCGTCTCCCCGGGGATCACCCGGTCGAGACGCGGACTATATTCGATCGGCACTCATCCCGGGAGGACCGCAGGGTATATCATCCGATATACCGCATGTCTGGATCATGTCAGCTGCGGCTCAGGCGACACGGTCTCCTCAGCTCGATACGATCCGGATGGTCGAGGACTTCGTCCGGGAACACTCGGGCGAATATAAGCGGAAGGCGTTATGGAAGGCACTTCCCCGGGGCATGATGTACCAGACCTTCCGGCAGATCATCGAATACCTGCAAGAGTCGGCAAAGGTCGGTATCGATGCAGAGGGAAAAGTCTGCTGGGTCCACAACCCCGCGCTCTACCGGGAATACATCGGCCGGGACGATCTTCGCATCGCCTAGGTCAGTAGGTGAACCGCCGTTCGTATTCGGTGTGTGACAACCACTCGATCACCAGGACCACCGCTCCACCTTCGCCGGCCACGGAATAGACGAGCCGCCAGTTTCGCGTGAGATTCAGTTTCCACAGGCTTTCCAGGTTCGGGAATTTGCGGTGGTACTCGGCGGGAATGCGATCGCGTGGGATCTGAATCCCTGCGAATACGTCCTCTTTGAGCGTCCCGATCGCTTTCTGGAGCTGGGCAAAGAGCTGCTTATCCTCTCTTATCCTCTGCACGTGTCGAGCTCTTGAGAACCTCGTATGCCTTCTGTCGATCCTCAGCGATGAAGATCGCGGCCGGGACCTTCGGCCCTGATCGTCTGCGTGCCATGCTACTATCTCCGGAACCGCCTCCACGACCGGCGGCCCTGTCCGGCCTTCTCGAGAAGCGCGGGCGTCATTGGTCGCCCCGGTTGCCGGGCGACAGAGCGAACCGTTCCGCAACCCCTGAGGTCATGCGACCTCCTCGTCCACGCGGACCTGATCTCGGTTGGTCTCGACGGTTCCGAGGGAATTGAGGTAACATCCCAAACGTATTGCACATTTCCTCAGCCCTATCTCCTGTTCGGATCATTCCTCATCCATTGAGATATACCTCTGCTCACTGTCCGCTCTTCGTTGATGTCCATGAGGGTCGTGGTCCAGTGAACCGGAGAATAGACGCCTCGCTCGGGAGAGCTGTCCCAGCACGACATCACCGGCACCGGGGTCGACGGCACGGCCATCACCGGCTCGTTCGCGAACACGCCGCCGGCCGTCGGCGACATTCTGACGTTAACCGGCGCCGGCAACCCCGGCAGCGACCACGTGGTCGTCGTGGCCGA
>DUGU01000226.1 GCA_013331215.1 Methanoregulaceae archaeon | reverse complement strand
ATCGCCTGCCTGCTCCTCGCGGGCGTGGCCTGTATCGATGCACGACCAACCACGACCGACCAGCCGCTCCTCGGCGACTGGAATTTGAATGGGAGACTCGACTTCGGCGACGTCACCGGCCTCTTCGCCGGCCTCGGCGGACCGTACCGCGCGGACTGCGACATGAACGCGAACGGCCGCATGGACTTCGCGGACGTCGTGCTACTGTGGGGGCGATTATGAGCGATGCCCCGGAGATCATCGGCGCCGACGAGGTGCTCATCGTCGAGGAGATCGGAGCGGGATTCGAGCACGGATCGATCATGAGCGAAGGGATCGCGGTTGCGGCAACGACCGGGGCGATTGTCGCGCGCTACGGCGAAGAGGCCGGCGGCCTTCTCGGGCAGATCGCGGTCCCGTGGCCCGACGTCCTGAAGCACGCGCCAACCGAAGCGATGGCGCAGGAGCTCAAAAGACGCGACACTGACGACGACGAGATCTCCGTCGAGATCGAGAACGAAGGGCACGGCCCATACACCGTCGTCTGTATCGTAACGGATGATCGGAGGTGGGGCGGATGACCTTCCGCCCCGCCGACAAAGACCAGATGCTCGCCGAGTTGAAGCGAGACGACACGATCGTTGACCTCGACCCCTCGGCCCCGTGGTCCTTCGGCAGCGGCATCAACACGATCGGTGAGAGCACGCTCCTCGACGGCCACGGTGCCGTCCTGAATTGGCCGACGAACATGGGCCGGCTCCGGATCGACCACGCGCCCGGCGTCACGATCAGAAACATCAACCTCGTCGGCTGGGTCAACATCCACAACGTCGTCTCACCGCGGTTCACCTGTGAGGACGTCTCGATCGTCAACAGCGTCCCCGGCGCGCCATACCTCGACATCGGCAAGGCCGGCGGCGCGACCGGCGCGTTCAACATTCAGGGCGACGCCGGGGTCACGCTCGAAGACCTCGCGTTCCGGCGGTGCGTGAGTGAGAACCCGTACCACCACAGCTTCAACCTGAACCTCCAGGACCATGCGGAAGGCGGCGGGTACAAGAACGTGCTCTTCGAGGACTGCGTCTCGAAAGGCGCCGGCGCCATCGTCCCGGGCCGCGACCCAAAGACGATCTGGTCATGTGCCCTCGACGTCGACGCGGGGGACATCGACGGGCTGACTGTCCGGCGCTTCCGCGCCGACGGCCCCATACAGGACGGGGTCCACCTCGACGGCTCCTGGGAGGGCCACCGGCAGTACCAGCGGAACGTGCTGGTCGAGGACTGCATCATCACGAACGCCGGCCGCCGCTGTCCGGCCGAGTCCGTCGAGAAGTTCCGCAGCGGCATCTACATGCAGAACGGCACCATCCGCAACGTCCACACCGAGGGGTGTGCCGGCGCTGGGTTTGCGCTCAAGAACCAGGAGTCGACCATGCTCAAGGTCGTGGGCTGCAGCGACACGGGCTCGCAGTACGGGATGATCTGCGAGTACGGCGCCCCGAACGCGGCCATCGAGTTCACGAGCACGAGCGCGACGCGCCGGGCCTTCCTCGGCCAGGTCGGCGGCAGTGGGACGCTCGACCTGACAATCTTCGACCCACCGGCCGTCGCCGTCACCCTTGGGCGGACGATCAGGTCCGACTACATCGACTGCCCGAACCACGCACACGACCGCGACGTCGGCAAGTACGCCGTGCTTGGCTATGCGGTCAATGGGGCCAACATCACCATCCGGAGCCCGCAGAAACCCGTGGTGGAGGTCTGGCGGGACAATTCGGGATCACCGTCGAGGCTCAACGGCTCTATCACCTACATCGTCGCCGGCACCGAGCCCGAGACGAAACCGCCCGTCGACGACCCGACGATCCCGCCCGTTGTGCCGCCGGCAGTGCCGATCCCGCGCGAGTACTTACTTCGCGAGGACCTCGCACTCAACCTGTACGACTGCAACGGCGTCCGCCGGTGGACGATGTTCCCGCCCGACAACGTCCGCGCGCTCCTACCGCCGGGAACGAAGTACGTGCCGGAGGGGGTATGATCAAACGACACCTCTACCGCTGCCCCGTCTGCGGCCATAGCAAAGAGATCACCGGCCCCGCGCCTGTCAAGGCAACGCCGAATGGCAGTTTCCGAAACGTCAAGCAGTGCCCACGGGCATTGTGCCGGCAGCGCGGGGACGGGGTTATGATGGAGCGGGTGCGCGCATGAGCTTCGATCCGATGTCGGCCCTGTATGGCGGCGTGGCCCTTGGGCTAGCGACCCTCTTCATTTTTGCCGGCCGCGTGGTCCTCCTCGATACGATCGACGAGCGAGCCCGCGCCGTCGTCGAGAAGGTGCTCAAAGAGGAACGAGAGTTGGAGCGGATCGCCGCCAGGCTTTGCCGGCCCCCAAAGATGAAGGAGAGCCCATGACCGACGACGTATCACAGGTCCTCGCGATGTCCACCCGCGACCTCATCGCCCGATACGCACGCGAGCACCTCGACGCCCCGGTCGCCGGCGGGAACGTCCCGAGGGTCAAGCCGAAATCTGCGAAACAGATCCGGCAGTACCTCACCGAGACGCTCGCCCTGGTCGGCGAGGCGGGCCTGCTCACCGCGCCGACGAGCATGGCGCAGCTCGCGTTCCGCACGTCGGGCTGGCCCCAGGACCGGCGGAAAGCGGACCGGATCAGCGCGATCCTCGTCGAGTTCCGCGAGTGGGTTGCGGGCATTGATGATGCCCCGAGGAGATGAGTGCAGGGTATGCAGATTGGCAAATACGAGATTGACATACAGGCGAACACCACAGTGGGGTTCGGCCATGGGCGCCATCCATGGAGCCCGGTATACCGGTACCTCGATGCAGACTCGCTCATGGCCGCGGGCCTCGGACAGCTGCACGCTACCGGGCATACAGTATGGGCGCGTGCGTGCACCACCGACCCCGACGATATGCGGCGGGTTGCGGACCGGTTCCGCGAGCTCACGGGCGTTGATCTCCCGGTGCAAACGATCAAAACATATGACATGCTGGGGATCCCCTCCCCGGTCTACGAATTCGAGATCGGGTTCTCCGACTGTGCCGACAAGGGCCGGGCGATGGCGCTTTCTCGAGCATTCGCCGAGCGGTGGGGGCCTGATTGTAAGAAAAACTGAAAACGGGGCAGGCCGGAATAGAAGTCCCGATGGGTGGCCGTTGAAGCCCGGGCGGCGGGCCGACGCCACGACCGGCGCCGAGCGGCGACCAGGGGCGGCGCCGTTGACCATCAACCCACACTGGACCCCCGGTTCCAACAAATCCGTACATCCCCGGACGTCCGCCTCCGCCGAAACCATTTTCGGCAGCAGGGTGCAGACGGTACCATGCAGTCTGGTACCGATCCCGGTCTCTTCTACGGCACTCTCGCCTCGGTTATCGCCCTCGTCGTCGGCGCCGGCGCCGGCTACCTGAAGAACAACCCCCGAGCCAGCGCAGCGCTCGCGTTCACGGCCAGTGTTGTCGGCATCCTCCAGCAGTGCGACGCTGTCGCCCGCGACGGCATCGTGACCCCCGCCGAGGAGCAGGCGGTCGGCCGCGCGACGATCCTGGCGTACCGGGACGGCGGCGACACGCTCGCGGCAATTGCTGAGGAGTAAACCCATGCCGGCCGACCCGTCCGCCGCGTGGGACAGCGGCCTCATCGCCCGGTCCAACGCCGAGCGGGGCCGGTACGCGCCCGAGTTCGACACCGACCAGAAGCGCCCGCCGGCTCCGGTCCCCGCGTACGTAGGGAGGATGACGGATGGCACTTGAGACCGATCCGTACCGTGGCGAGATCTTGTCATCGACAACGATCGTGGTCTCGGGTAAGATGGCACTTGAGACCGATCCGTACCGTGGCGAGATGGCACAGCGGCGCGCCCGCGAACAGTCTCCCTTACGCCCGCCGATCTCCCGCGGCCTCTTTCCCGGCCGAGAGCCGGCTTTACCTGTCCGCCCTTATCCCGTCGACGCCGACGCGGGATTCGTCGTCCCCCCGAAGCGCGACCTCACGCCCCAGGAGGCGCTCGAGGAGGTCGCCGAGATCAAGACCGCGCTCTTCCGCCTCTCACTGCAGCTGACGCGCGTGGAGGGCATGCTGAAGGAGGTCCTTGCCCGCGACCAGTCCCGGCCCATCGAGTACGACGACGCTCCTCTGATGCAATGACCGACGAGGCCGCGCCGCTCCCATGGGAGAAGCAGGAGGGCGAGACCCCGCGAGCGTACGCCGCGTTCTGCATGTTCCGCGACCTCGGCCCCGGGCGGAAGCTCGTCGACGTCGCCCGCGCGCTCTACCCTGGGAAGGACTGCAGGACCCAGGTCGAACAACGGTGGAGCCGCCCGAACCGGTGGCTCGATCGCGTGGCCGCGTGGGACGCGCACCTGCAGGCGACCGCCCTTGCCGCGGCGGAAGAGGAGACCCGGCAGAAGGCCGCCGCACTCGAGGCCGAGAAGATCGCCGCGGCCCGCGAACGGCTCATGACCGGCCGCGCCGGCGTCCGGCTCGTCCTGAAGTGGATCGCCGCGCAGACGGACCCGTCCGCGCTCCCGGCGAGCGCGATCTCCGGCCTCCTGAAGCACTGCGCCGACCTCGCCCGCATCGAGGACGGGGAGAGCACGGCGAAGATCGAGCACGCGGGCGACGGCGTCGTGATCTACCTCCCGCAGAATGGGAGGGATGCCCAGTGAGGGATGTTCCGATAGTTATTTATACTCTTACTACCTATAGTAGTATAGAGGAAAGACAATGGAGAACCAAATCGGAACCTACAAAGTCGGAATTGAAGCAGACGACCTCGAAGGCTGGACGCAGGAGTCCCTCGCCCTGGCGCTGGTCGCCCCTCTCGCAGAACTCGGCTTCGCGGTCGAGGTCGTGCGGAACTCGACGGTTCTCGAATCGGTCGAGATCACGGCCGATGTCGATGGGCTGTTCGAGGAAGATCAGATCCGCGAAGAGGTCAAGAGGGTTGTCGGGGATGTCATCGAGGGCGAACCCCTCGACGCCGTGGCGATGCTCCTCGACCCCCCGACCGGCCCGGCCCCCGCGATTGTCGAGCCGAAGCCGTTCAACGAGTGGCCCGTCGAGGAGCGGCTCCACGCCCGAGACCGCCGCGATGCGAAGGCGAACGACGCCGCCCGGATCGAGAACGAGATCCTCCGGCTCCTTGACGACCTGTCTCGCGCCGAGTATGCGGTCGCTCTGTTCGATGCGAAGGAGTGCCCCGAGATCGGCCGCCCCACCGATGTGGCCCGCGCGAAGATCGCCGCGTTCATGTCCCGACAGACGGCCAAGTACTCCGGAGACGCGTGAATGGTCACCTGTCCCAAGTGCGATTATTCGTGGCCGACCAAAGCCACGGCCGCGTGGATCACCTGTCCCAAGTGCCAGCGGAAGTTCGAGCGGCCCGATCAGATCATCGAGATTCTCGGCCCGATCGCGCTCGCAAAGCCCACAACCTGCCAGCAGTGCGGCCGGGAGCGGTCTGACCTGCGGGCCTGCTACGTCGACGACGAGGCCGCGATCATCTGCGCCGAGTGCCTCAAGGACCTGCTCGAATGACCGAGGCGGACGATATCGCGAAGCTCCTCGCGGCGGGGAGCCTCGACGCGGAGATCGAGGCGCTCGTCGGCCCGTGCTGCCCGGTCGGGATCGACGCCCGGCCGATGCCGTCGGAGGAAACGATCAGCCCGCGCATGCTCCGGCGCGCGCGGAAGATGAAGGCGATCTCGGCCATGAAGCGCGAGGCGCTCGCCGACGTGATGCCAACCCTGCCGGAACCCGGGTATTCGTACCATATCGTCTCCAACGGAGCCTTCGATTACTGGTCGTGGATCCCCGTGATGGCCGGCTATATGGGCCACGTCGCGGAGTTCTACGGCTCGACGTGGACGTTGAACCGGCTGAACGCGGCGGAGCTGCTCGGACTCATCGATGCCGGGACAGTCGCGACCGCGTCCGTGATCACCGGGCTCTACTTCCGGCGCCGCGAGCCGGCCGTGTACTCTCTGCTCCACACCGGCATGGCCGAGCGTGGAATGCGGTGCGTCGGGATCGAGAACCACGCGAAGGTCGCGCTCCTCGGCAATGCGGAGACCGATACCTGGATCGTCGTGGAAGGGTCGGCCAACTGGACCGCGAACCCGAGAATCGAGCAGAACGTCGTTTCGAACGACCGCGAGCTCTTCGAGTTCCACCGCGGGTGGATGGAAGAGGCGATCGGCCGGACGTGCGCGGGACGAGCCGCGCCCCTCTTTTAAGTAGCCTTCGCTGCAGTCTCTCCCAGGGGGGCGCGTGATCGAGATCCGGCCGCAGCCCGGCCCGCAGGAGGACTTCCTGAGCACCCCGGCCGATATCGCCATCTACGGCGGCGCGGCGGGCGGCGGGAAGACCTACGGCCTGCTTCTCGAGCCACTCCGACACATGGCCGTCAAGGGCTTCGGCGGCGTCATCTTCCGCCGGCTCACGACCCAGATCCGAAACGAGGGCGGGCTGTGGGACGAGTCCTCGAAGATCTATCCCGGCGTCGGCGGCGAGCCCCGCGAGACGTATCTCGAATGGCGGTTCGGGCCGCACGGCAACTCCCTCAAGTTCGCCCATTTGGAATACGAAAAGGACGTCCATTCCTGGCAGGGGGCGCAGATCCCGTTCATCGGGTTCGACGAGCTCTGCCTGTTCACCAAAAAGCAATTCTGGTATCTCCTCAGCCGGAACCGCTCCATGTGCGGCGTCCGGCCGTACGTCCGGGCGACCTGCAACCCCGACGCGGATTCCTGGGTCGCCGAGTTCATCGGCTGGTGGATCGACCAGGAGACCGGCCTGCCGATCCCGGAACGCTCCGGCGTTCTCCGCTGGATGGTCCGCGTCGACGATACGATCGTCTGGGGCGACTCGCGCGAGGAACTCGCCGAGCGGTACCCCGACCTCCCGCCGCTCTCGGTCACGTTCATCCCGGCGACGCTTGCCGACAACCGCATCCTCGAAGCGAAAGACCCCGAGTACCGCGGCAAGCTCATGGCCCTGTCATACGTCGAGCGCGAGCGACTGCTCCATGGCAACTGGATGGTCAAGCCGGCGGCCGGCACGGTCTTCAATCGCGAGTGGTTCGAGATCGTGGACCGCGCGCCGGCGAGCGCGAACCATGTCCGGTTTTGGGACATGGCCGCGACGAAGCCGAAAGGGAGCGCCACTCCCGACTACACGGTCGGCCTCCACCTCTCCGAGTCGGGGGGGACCTACTACATCGAGGACGTTCACCGCATCCGCGAGAATCCGGGGGAGACCGAGGACCAGCGCGGGGCCGTCGCGCAGGATGACGGCGCGAACGTCCGCATCCGCGAGGAGCAGGAGCCCGGCAGCAGTGGGAAGCGGGTGATCGACACTTGCGCGAGGACGACCTTCCGGGGCTACAACTACCGCGGCGTTCCGTCGACCGGGTCGAAACTGATCCGGGCGAAGCCGGCCGCGACCGCCGCGTTCAACGGCCTGATCAAGATCGTCCGCGGGCCGTGGAACGAGGCGCTTCTGAACGAACTGCATGCGTTCCCCGACGGGCCGAACGACGACCAGGCCGACGGCCTCTCGGGGGCGTTCAACGACTGCGCGCTGCACGCGAGGAGCGGCGAGAAGCGCACCCGCGCACTGGCAGGTTAACGAAATGGCACTCACACTCGACACACTCAGACGATGGGCCCGGCGTCTCGCGGCGCCCGCTCCGGACCGCACGACGCGCGCAACGGCTGGCGGCACGGCCGCCGAACGGTTCGGGAAACGGCCGCGGACCCGCGAGCAGGTCGCGAAGTGGCGCCAGATCTACGAGCAGGGCGGCATCGTCGCCGAGGCCGTCGACTGCTACCCCCTCTACGTCCTGACCAACGGCTACCGGCTCGAGAGCCAGGACCCGCAGGCAAAGCAGCTCGTCGAGGACGAGTTCGCCCGGATCGGCATCCGCGACCTCCTCTGGCAGGCGGTCGTCGACGCGACGGTCTGCGGCGACTCGTTCCAGGAATATATTCCGACGAAGGTCGGGAAGTTCGTCGGTGTCGAGAGCCGCGACCCGAGCACGTTCGAGATCGACGCCGACGAGTACGGAAAGGTCACACAGTACCGCCAGGTCTTCGGCGCGGCCGGCGTCGACGCGGGGACCGTGGTCCCGGTCGACCGCATCATCCGGTTCTCCCCGATGCGCATGTCGGGCCGGGCCTTCGGCATGTCGCGGCTCGGCCGGGCGTTCGACGAGATCGTGCGGGACGTCGAGACGGCGGAGGGCTCGCACAAGGCCATCAAGCGCCACGGCACGCCGAAGTGGGATATCGCCGTCGCCCCGCAGTTCGAGGGGGACTCGGTCGCCGACGACCTGCCGGCGATCAAGAAAGAGTACGAGGACATGAACTCCAAGAGCGAGTTCGTCCACGACGACAAGATCGCCGTCAAGGAGATGGACACCGTCGGCGCCGTCCGCGTCCTCGACTACAACGACCTCTCCCTGCAGCGGCTCTGCTCGGCGCTCGGCGTCCCCGAGGAGCTCGTCGGCCTCCGGCGCGGGAGCTCGGACGCCACGGCCGTCGAGCGCATCCGGGCGTTCTTCGGGAAGATCGGCACGCTCCAGCTCAGTCTCGCCGACGTCTACAATCGCGAGCTGATCGACCGCATCACCGGCGTCCCGGGCCTCGTGAAGATGGTCTTCAACGACGTTTCGCCCGAGGACGAGGCAGCGAAGGCCGAGTGGATCGCGAAGATCATGCAGGCGACACCGCTCGACCCGTTCGCGGTGCTGCCGCAGGAATGGGTGCAGCAGCAGTTCGGCATCGAGCCGCACGAGAGCGACGCCCCCACGGTGCCGGTTCCGGAGGGCGCATGAGCGAGGGCCGGTTCGACGCCCCTCGGAAGGGCGAGAAGCTCGCCGTCCTGTGGGGCGCCGCGCGCGAGGTGCTCCCCGACGGAACGGTCAGGGAGTGGATCCCGACGCCCGCCGAGCGCGCGGCATGGGAGGGCGCATGAGCGACGGCCTGATCTTCGTCGCTGGGGCTGCGTTCGGTTCGGCGCTGACGGGCGCCCTCGTCCATCACTGGTACGATAAGATCCTGTATCGGCGCATGTACGCGAGGGGCTGGCGTTGGATCTACAAGGGGGCCCGGGAGGACGAATCGTGAGCGACGGCACGACCGGCCGGATCCGCGATCTCGAGAACGCGGTGGCCGCGCTCCGCGCCCGCGTCGCCGTCCTCGAAGCCCGGCCGCTCGCCGTGGCCCCGAGGCCCCTCACACTCGAAGAGCCGATCGTCATGAGAGGAGTGATCGGGTAATATGTGCTCCCGCTGCCTCGCGACATCGTTCCGGCCGAAGACCGACCCGACGATGTCGAAGAAGATCGAAGCCCGGTACGAGCGGCTCTTGATCCCCCTCTTCGACGACTTCGAAAAGAAGGCCGTCGCCGCGTTCGAGTCGAAGGCCCGCGCGCTCGCCGCGCCCGCCGTCGAGATCGACCTCGACTGGCTCCGGGCCTACCTCGAGAAGACCATCGAGCTGACCATCACCAAGCCGGCCGCCGGGCCGCAGTCCAAGATCGTCACGACCGCATACAAACAGGGTATCACCTGGGCCGACACGGCCATCAAGGCGATCGGCATGGACGTGAAGCTCGGCGCCGGCCCGATCGACCGGCGGGCGCTCGACGTGCTGCAATCTCG
The DNA here is from genome assembly GCA_013331215.1 of Methanoregulaceae archaeon. Classification (GTDB taxonomy): domain Archaea; phylum Halobacteriota; class Methanomicrobia; order Methanomicrobiales; family Methanospirillaceae; genus UBA288; species UBA288 sp11384u. Next base: position 35,143 of record DUGU01000226.1, on the reverse strand, counting down.
AAACAGATCGGCGCTCACAAAACTCACCTACGATCTGAATGCCGGGATCATCGACGGGCTGACCGAGGGGCTCATGCAGGGTGAAGGCATCACAGACCTGACGAAGCGCGTACAGAACGCCTGCCAGGCCATCGGAAAGACCCGGGCCGAGACCATCGCGAGGACCGAGACCATGTACGCGGTCAACCAGGGTACGCTGATCCGCTACTCGCAGGCCGGGATCGCGCGGGTGAAGTGGCTCACTGGAATCGACGGCGCCGAGTGTGTCGACTGTAACGAGCTCCACGGGCAGGAATTCGATATCGACGACGTTCCTGACCTCCCCCAACATCCAAGGTGCCGTTGCACGGTCACCCCAGTTATCCAAACGGAGTCGATATGACCGACTGCTGCCGCACCTGCGGGAACATCCGCAACGAAGCCGGCGAGACCGGCGAGTGCCACGCCGAACCGCCGACAGTGGTCCCGTCCGGACGAAAGGCGGCGTTCCCGATCGTGGACCTCGCCGACTGGTGCCGGCGGCACGTGCCGCGCGAACCCGTCGCCGCTCCGAAGCGACCGAAGAAGATCCGGACCGTGGAGCAGACCGGAGCGCCCGGCACGCTGGAGGACGCGTGACCCCGCCGCCGATCACGGAACCCGTCGTGATGTACGAGGCGATCCGGACCTATCACGAGTGGGGGCCGTGGACTTGGACGACCGACGGGTACGGCACCGTGCTCGACGGGACCCCCCCGTCGCCCCTGATGGAAAAACTCTTCATCGCGGCGCTGGCGACGCCCGTTGCCATCCTCATCGGACTGGTCCTCCTCGTCTGGATCATCGCCGCGCTCCGTTTCCTCGGGAGTCCATGATGTCCGGCCCCGAGGGCAAGCGCGCCTACCGGAAGCTCCCCGACGATCCCGACGACCCCCGGCCGAAGACGACCGAGGACCGGGCCGCATACCTGCAGTGGCGCGCCCGGCAGATCGCGAAGCTCGACGGCGTGCCGGCCCCGCGGCAGCGGCTCAAACCGCTTCCAGCGATGCCCCCGGGCGGCGTCTGCATCGGGCGGATCGCGTACGAACGCGAGGATCACCGGTTCGTCATCGCCCTCAACGACGAAGGGATCCGGCGGTTCCGCGACGGGAAGATCCTCCGCAACATGCCCGTTGTGGTCGCGAGGGCCGAGCCGTGATCGAAGGCATCCGGTATCAGAATCTTCAGGACCAGTACCCGCGGTTCCTCTTGTGGTCGGACCTATCTCGTATCGGGGTCTTCGAGATGGTCGTTGAACCGGTGTACGCTGTCGTCGCGGTGATGAAAAACGGCGACGAGCACGGGATGGCAAAGAAACGAACGCTCACCGAGGCCGAGGCGGTGTACGATTCGATCATGGAGCAGATCGCGGCCGGTGCAACCATCATCGAGGTCCCGGCATGAAACCGATACGTGATGATGACCTCTCGGCGAGCGCCTCCTATCTCGACACCCCCCGCACACGGGCGTCCGAGCACGCGTGGGCACTCGCGCTCGCATGGGAGACCGCGAAGCGCTCGACCTGTCTCCGTCGGCACGTCGGGGCGGTCCTGTTGGACGGCGCCGGCCATGTGATCGCGACCGGTTACAATGGAGCGCCGGCCGGGACTCCCCATTGTGAGACATGCCTCCGCGAGGAGCTCGCCGTCCCGGCAGGGGAACGGTACGAGCTCTGCCGGGCGGTGCACGCCGAGGCGAACGCCCTCCTTCAGGCCGGGAGAAGCGCCCGAGGAGCGACGATCGTCCTCGCGACTATCAACCCCGTAACCGGCGGCGGACTGCAGAGCAACGACCAGGCAAAATGGCCATGCCTGATGTGCGCCCGCCTCCTTATCAACGCCGGGGTTGAGGCCGTTGTCGTGCGGGTCGTCAACTCGCGTCAAGGGTTCGAGATTGATGACCCGCGATCGATCCTCGCTTGGCGCGAGCGCGGGCTAAACCAGGGGGATGACCCGTGACCAGCGGCATCCCGTTCTCCGACGATGAGCAGGCGTATATCGACGAGTCGCTCGGCCGGCTCAGCTACGGCGAGATTGCGCGCGAGCTCTCGGCCCGGTTCCCCGGCCACAACCAGGGGCACCGGTCCCGGCGCGGGGTGATCGGCTACGTGAAGAAGAAACGGGCCTGGGCAGTCGTGCAGGTCCATATCCCGCGTCCGCTCGCCCGCCAGGCCGAATTGGCCGGGATGGACATCACGGCCTTCCTGATCGAGTCGCTCGAGTCGCGGCTGCGGGCGTGAGGTCCTCCACGTCTAACTTATCACCATGCGACGAAACAGTACCTGTCCGTGTCTGGAAACGGACTATCCCCGAAGGAGTGGGTCACGGCGGTCGCCGTGATCCTCTTCATCGTATTGCTGGTGACCGTCGCTCTCACGTTCCTGGACGCGTGGAGCGTCTTCCTCTGACCCTCTTTTTCTGAAAAATCACACCGCGTAACATACCCCCATAGCGCCCCTATACTAGCATGCCCGGCGACTCGGTAGTTGAGACGTTCAGGCGCGAGCTTCTTTTCAGCCTCTCCCCCTCGACACCGGACCGGCTCGAGGAGGTCGACGGCGGCCTGCTCATCCACGATGTGCCGATGCTCGCCGCCGGCATCTGGACCGACTCGGCGAAACAGACCCCCCTCGACTACTCCGCCTCCGTCCTCGAACGCAACCACACGAACTGGCTCGACCGGTCCGGGTGGTCCCGCCACGGCGGCGGTGTCCCGCGCCGGATCACCGAGAAGGTCGCCGAAGCCCGGAACCTCCGGTTTATGGCGACCGTCGAGGTCGGCGGGCAGACGGTCGAGAACGCGATCGTCGCCGACGTCTTCCTGCACCAGCTGACGCAGGAGAGCCGCGACACGGCCGCGCTGGTCAAGGCCGGCCTCGCAGCGTTCGTCTCGGTCGAGCACGGCGGGCAGGAGAAGTGGAACGTCGGGCGGCGGCTGTTCGAGCTGCAGGACCTCTACATTACCGGTTTTGCGATCGTGAATCGGGGAGCGTGCGCGAAATGCCGGCTCAATGAAGGATCGGATGATGACATGACGATGAACCAGGCCGACTCTCTCGAGGGCCGGCAGGAGGCGCTCAAGATCGCCCTGACGGCGGCGATCGGGGCGAAGTGGCCCGACGGCTCGCCGGCGATGGTCTGGCCGATCATGACCTTCGACGACAAGGTCGTGTTCCGGAACCCGGCCGACGACCTGCTGTACGCCGTCCCGTACATGATCAACGGCGAGACGTTCACGTTCGGGACCCCGGTCGAGGTCGAGCAGGTGTACGTCGAGAAGAAAGCGCTGGAGATGATGCCGGCCCTCGCAGTCGAGCAGATCCGCGCGATGATCGACGGCACGAGACAGGTGACAGACATGGACACGAAGGAACTCGAGGCAACCGTCGCCGAGCTCAAGACCGCGAACGCCGACACGGCGCGCGCGCTCGAGGCGGCGACCGCCGAGATGGCCGACATGAAGCGGCAGCTCGGCGAGGCGCGGCAGGAGAACACCACGCTCACGGAGCAGCTCGGCACCCAGACCGAGCGGCTGAAGGAGCTCGACGGCCTCGCGGCCCGGCTCACGGCGCTCGAAGAGCAGCCCGACCGGGTGACCCGGAACGAGCCGCAGGCGCCCGAGCGCGTGCTCGCGGAGCCGCCGCGCCTGGTCCACCGCAACGGCAAGACCTACAGGGAGGCGTAGACAATGGCAGCAACTGTCCCAACCGCATTCGACCCCAAGCCCCGCGCCTACGGCGTTATGGGCACGTACATTGCCGGCGCGGCAATCCTCGCCGGGCAGATCGTCGCGTTCGCCGCGGCCGGCGAAGACCGCATCGTGCACCCCGCGACCTCGTCCCTCGGCTCGCCCGTCGGCGTGGCCGCGTACACCGTCGCCATCAACGAGGCGGTCCTCGTCTACGGCAACGGCTGCGAGGTTCTCGTCGAGCTCTCCGCAGACGACGGCACGGCCGACGCGGGCGACTGGCTCGGCGTCTCGACCGTCGCCGGCATGGCAATCGTCCAGGACGGCGCGATCGCCGCGCATGCATCCGAAGGCGTGGGCCTCTTCCCGATCGGGCAGGCGCAGGTCAACATCGCGGCCGGCGCCGCCACGGTCGGCGGTAAGGGCTACGTGCTCCTGAACATGGTGCCGGTGTGGACGGCCGCGGCGTGAGGTAACCTGACATGACACTGAAACTCCAGAAGTACCTGAAACTCCTCCTCGAGGAGCCCGGCCCGGCAGAACAGAAGCGCATGCTCGAGCGCGACCCTGTGCTCCGGGACGCGACCGCATGGGACGCCGGCGCGGTCAAGCCCGTGCGCGAACTGCTCGTCTCGACCAAGATCCAGAACACGACCCTCGTGCAGGCCGAGATGTACGCCACCGTGATGGAGGGCGCGCAGCTCGCGACCTGTTTCCGGGACGCCGTGCCCGTCCTCCCCATGAAGGACTCGACGCTCACGCTCCCGTACGGGTCGGCCGGCACGTATGCCGAAGAGGTCACCGAGGGCGCCCCGATCCCGAAGAAGAACCAGGACTACGCCAAGATCGACATCAAGGCGAAGAAGTACGGCGCAGCCCCGAGCATCACCAACGAGATGATCGAGGACGGCCTGTACCCAATCATCGAGATGGAGGTCAAGTACGCCGGCGAGTCCATCGAGAACAAGCTCAACCAGCTCATGCTGACCGAGCTGCTCGACACGGCCGGCAAGGAGAAGGACACGGGCGGATCCGACCAGGGCGTCAAGGCAATCGCGAAGGGGAAGGCCCTCGTCAAGAAGGCCGGGTTCATGGCCGACACGTTCGTCATGTGCGCCGACGCCGAGGCGATCGTCCTCTGCGACCTCGTCCCGTCCGCGAACGTCGGCGCCGACGCCGCGATGTCGGGCCGGCTGCCGAACATCCTCGGCATGCGCCCGTTCTCCTGCGACGTCGCCGACGCCTCGTCCACCTACACCTGGGAGTACGACTCCGACGGCGACATCGGCATGCTCGTGTTCGACAGCCGCAAGTGCGGCGGGATCGGCATGAAGCGCGACATCACCGTCGTGGACTACGACGACCCCGAGAAGGACCTGAAGGGCATGAACGTCACCGCCCGGTTCGGCGTGGACGCCGTGTTCGCGGATTCGATCGCCCGCATCGAGTACTGAGGCGATCGCGATGCTGAGCCCACGGACGAGCGGAGGGCAGTATCTCTCCCGAACCTGGGCGCGTGACCGAGCGGAGGCCATCGAGCACCCGGAGGCGTTCACCGCCGCCGAGCTCGAGCGCCTCGAGGTGCCGGCCGGGGCCATCCCGACCGAGTACTTCCTCGACGCGAACGGCAACGACATCCGCGACCGCCCGGAGGCCCGATGAGTTACTGCACGACGGCCGAGCTGCTCCTCCGCACGGGCTCGACGCTCGGGGCGGACGTCCTGCAGGCCATCATCGACGACGCCGACCGCGAGATCGACGCCTGGCTCGCGCCGCGCGGCCTCTCGGGGACATCGTCCGGCGCGTGCAAGAGCGCGTCCCTCGAGCTCGCGAAGGCCGGGATCCTCGACCGCATGCGGCTCGACGGCACGCAGCCGGACTCGTCGACCGAGGGGGACGTCTCCTCGTCGGTCCAGATCGAGCCGGCGATCAAGCGGCACCGGGCGACCGCGTTCGCGCTCCTGCAGGAGTACGTCGACGCACAGCCGACGAAACCGCTGGAGCGAAACCGCCGGGTGATGCGGGTGGCGGGACGATGAGGCTCCCGCACGTCTGCACGATCCAGAAGCCGACCGCCGGCGCGGCCGACGCGTACGGCGAGGCGGGGGCGCCGACCTGGTCCACGGATCAGGCGAACGTCGCCTGCCGCTTCTACGATCCCGAGGGCGCGAACACGCGAAGGGTCTCCGGCGCGAACTACACCACGACCCCCTGCCTGATCCTCCCCGGGACGGCGACGATCGCCCAGACATCGCGGATCACGACCACGCAGGCCGGGTACGCCGGGACGTACGATCTCACGGAGCCGCCGCGCGCCAGGTCGAACGGCCCGGGCGCGGTCCACCACTACGAGCTGAAGCTGCGGAGGGTAGCGACGACATGAGCGACTCGATCAGTGAGAGCGAGCGGCAGCAGATCGCCGAGACCTCACGGCTCTCCGAGGCGGTCCGGCTCCTCGCCGGCACCGTTGAGAAGCAAGGGGAGAAGATCGACAGGGTCACCGAGACGTCCATCCGGACGGCGCAGACGGTCGAGGGACTCACCACGGCCGTGACTGCGAACGGGACCAAGGTCGACGACCTCGTCACCAAGCTCGGCGAGTGCCCGTGTCCTGCGGTCTCGAACCTGCAGACGGCCGTCGGCGACCTCAAGGTCACGACCGCCCGCGAGGCGGGGAAGATCGCCGGGGCCATCGGCGTGATCGTCACCGTGCTGAACCTCCTCGCCCCGCACTTTCTCGGGAGGTCCTGATGGTCGAGCTGACGCCCGAGGGCCTGGCGGCCGAACTCCGGCGCCGGCAGAAGATGATCCACGACAGCATGGCGCGGAAGATGGAGACGGCCGCGCTCAACGTCGAGACCGTCGCGAAGAAGTACTGCACGCCGGGAGAGTCGCCGTATGAAGGGGGCGGCAAGCTGCGCGGGGCTCCGTTCGACACGGGCCTCATGCGGGCGAACATCGGGCACGACGTCGTCGACTTGAAGATCGACATCATCGGCCGCGTCGGCAACCCGATCGCCTACGCCCTGCCGGTCCACGAGGGGACCTCGAAGATGCAGGGCCGGCCGTTCATCACGGACGCGATCCGGGACGAGAGGCCGCGGACAGACGCGATCCTCGGCTCTGCCGTCTCCGAGGGGTGCCGATGATCTCGACCGTCAAGGCGGCGGCGATCGACCAGCTCAAGGACGACACGGCGGTAAAGGCCCTGCTCGGGGGGGAGTTCGTCTATCCCGGCCACTTCGCCGGGACACAGAAGATCCCCGGCTGCTACGTGACCGGCTCGGACCGGACGGCCCCGCGGCCCGGATACATGACGAGCCGGCACCGGGACGTCGAGGCCGAGCTCGTCGTGAACGCCTTCCACGCGGGGACCGCGAAGCAGGCGGACGACCTCGCGACGGCCGTCGATACCTGTCTCGCGGGCTCACCGCTCGCGAACACGCACGGCTGGCAGAGCCGGACCACCGAACAATTCGAGGAGGACTCGCGGCTCCATCACCGGACCGTGCGGTTCGAGTTCTCCTATTCATTGCAGGACTAGATTACCATGGTAGCAACAGCAGTACCAGACTTCGGCGAGTACAACGACTCGCACGGCGTCGTCAAAAAGAACGGCGTCACCATGTCGGACGTCCAGTGTGACTTCAGGTGGCGACTCAACACGGACAAGTACGAGGTCGCCGGCGCGTGGGCGCCGACCGAGTACCCGACCCAGTACGAGTACGACCTGACCATCAAGAAGATGATGGACCGCGCGGACATCGCGAGGAACATCGCGCCGTCGCTGACGGCATCCCAGGTCTCGGGCACGGCGGACGCGGTCAAGGCCGCGACGGTCTTCGGCGCGGCGAACGCATGGACGGCCGCCGCGGCAACGCTCACGACCCCGTCGATCCTCTCGTTCGAGCTGAGCGTGGCCCTCGTGACCACCGCCGGCAGCATCACGATGTGCGGCACGGACGCGAACGGGACCGAGATCGAGGACATCATCGCGTTCCCGACGTCGATGCTCCTCGGCGGGAAGGTCTACTCGCAGAAGCTGTTCAAGACGACGACCGGGTGGTACAACAACGGCGTCGTCGCGACGACCAACACCGGGAAGATCAAGATCGACGGTGTCGCCGGGACGACGTCGTGGACGGCCGGAGCGCCGGAAACGTTCGAGCTCGAGATCGACCTCGTGAAGGGCGGGAACACGACCAAGGCCGTGATCCCGACCGCCTGGCTCAAGAACGGCGGGGNNGGATGTCGCGATCCGCAACTTCGGCGACATCCAGTGGTCCGACATATGAGCAGGCCCCGCGCACTGAAAGACGACCCGGAGGCCCAGGCGGCCGCCGAGGCGTTCCAGGCGATCGACGCGAAGAAGAGCGCCGATGCGATGGGCGCGATCGACATGCTCGAGCGGCGCGTGAAGAACGCCACGGCCGAGATCGACCTCGGCGACGGCGACGTCATCAAGGTCCGGACGCGGCTGTCGAAAGCCGAATCGCGCCGGCTCGCGGAAGCGTACGCCGGGATCGCCGCCATCGTGGGAAAGCTGCAGCGCGAGGTCGTCAACGAGGCCGGCGAGACGGTGATCGAGAAGATCCGCGAGCCGACCGAGAAAGAGGCCGCGACCGTCGAGGACCTGTCGAACCGGCTCTTCGCTACGATCCTGTACGACCCGGACCGGACCCCGGACGAGATCTGCGAGTGGCTCGCGGCCAACCCCGACGCCATCTCGCAGCCCGACCAGGATACGATCTTCCTGCAGTATCGGTGGATCGCCGAAGACGAAGCGAAGAAGCGCGAGGACCTGCGGAACTTTCGCCCACAGTAAGGCCGGTCAGAACTATGGCGCCCTGCTCCACCATCTCCGCATCCTCGACCCGGCCGAGTGGGCCGCGCTTGATGAAGAGGTCCGTGACTTCTGGATCGAGTGGGCGAACGGGCACAAGGAGAGATAGATAGATGGCAAACCTGGGGGATCTCGTCTACCGAATCATCTGCAAGGATGAGACTCAGGCGCCGATGGACGCGGCAGCGCGGCGGATCTCCGGCGCCGGTATCGCCATCGGTGCGGGGGTTGCGGCTGCCGGCGTTGCGGCAACGGCGCTGATCGACGCGAACCGGCCGATGGAGGCGTCGTTCAAGACGACCGCGCTCTCGATGGGCGTTTCCGACGAGGCTATCAAGGAGCTCGCTCGCGGGCTCCAGTCCGTGGATAGCCCGATCTCCGAGGTCGCCGCCACGCTCGACCTCCTCGCCCGCGGCGGGATGACGAACGTGGACGCGATGGGTAAGACGGCGTCGGCATTCGACACCCTCGCGGACGCAACGGGGCAGCCGGCCGACACTCTGACGGACGCCATGATTCCGGCGTTCGCCGCGCTCGGCATCAGTCTCGATCAGGCGCCCGGACAGGTCGACGGGCTCGCGGCAATGTTCCGGTCCTCGAAGGTCGACCTCGGCGACTTCTCGACCCTGATGACTCGCATGGGCCCGGACCTCGGAAAGATGGGGCTCGGGCTCTCGGACGTCGAAGCGATACTGATGAGCTTCGCCGACAAGGGCATCACCGGCCGCAAGGCGACCAGCGAACTCTCGAAGGCGATCGAGGCCTCGGGCGGATCCACAGACGGTCTTTACAAGGCACTCGGGATGACGGCGGACGAGGTCGCGAAGTACAGCGCCGAACTCGCAACCTCGACAGGCACCGCAGAAGAGTTCGCCAAAGCGCAGAACTCGTCGTTCGGCACGATGGACAAGCTCGGGTTCGAGTTCGAGAAGATCAAACAGGGACTCGGCGATGTCCTCAAGCCGTTCGAGGGTGTGGCCGCCGCCGCAATGATCGTCGGCCCGGCGATCATGGCGGTTGTCCCCGCGGCCGTCTCCCTCGCCGGCGCGATTGCCGGCGGCGGGGGGCTCGCGGTCGTTGTGGGCGGGCTCGGCACGGCCGTAACAGCAGCAGCGGCGGGGCTCGTTGCCTTCCTCGCCCCGCTCATCGCACCGATCGCGGTCATCGTGGCTATCGTCGCGGCGCTCTATCTGCTCAACAAACAGTTCAACTTTGTCGGCGGGATCATCGAATGGCTCTCCGGCATCTGGAAGGGCTTCGCGTCGTGGCTCGGTGATACGTTCGGCCCCATTATCGACGGGATCGCCGGGTTCTTCGGCGACCTCTTTGGTGAGATGAAGGGCGGCGTCGGGCCTATCGAGATGGTCCTCGCGGGGTTCAAGTCCCTCGGAGAGTGGATCGGTGCGGTGGGGGGAGTCATCGGCAGCGTACTCGGCCCCGCGATCAGGACGGTCGCGACGTGGATCGGCGAAACCCTCGGCCCCGTGATCAAGACCGTGGTCGGGTTCTTCGCCGACCTGTGGGGGCAGCTGAACGAGGCCGGCGGCGTCTTCGAGCGTGTGCGCGACGTCATCGTTGCCGCCTGGAACGTGATCGCCAATCTCTTTGGTGGGGGTGACGGCAACGGTGTCGTTGCTGCGATCGCGGGGCTCTGGGACGCGATCGTCGCCTATGTCCCGGTGGCGTGGGGATTCGTCCAGCAGGCTGTCGTCACGGCGGTCGCAGGCATTGGGTCATGGCTCGCGGTCAACGCCCCGCCGCTCATCGTCGCGGCGGCCCAGGCGATCTGGACCGCGCTCACCGTCACGATCCCCCAGGCATGGGTGGCCATCCAAACGGCCGTCGTCACGGCCGCGGGCCTGATCTGGACCTGGCTGAGTACCGAAGGTCTCCGGCTTGCGGGCGAAGCGATGGCCGGCATCTGGGCATGGCTCTGCGCCAACGTGCCGCTTGCGTGGCAGGCCATCCAAACGGCCGTCGTCACGGCCGCGCAGGCGATCTGGGATTGGATGACAGACACCGGACCCGGCCTCGGCGTGGCCGCGATCGGCGCCGTCTGGAGCGCCATCGCCGGTGCGGTCCCGGCCGCGTGGGAGGCGATCAAATCGGCAGTCATGTCGGCCGCAAACGCGGTCTGGAACGCCGCCGCCGACATCCTCGACAACCCGTTTTCGTTTCAGATCCCCGACCTCGTCGGTATGGCGCGGTCGGCCTGGGACTCGGCCGCCGACATCCTTTCGCGTGCCCTCCCGGCCCCGTCGGCCCAGGCGCCCGTCTACGGTCCACAGCAGGAACCCGGCTCGACGGGGGGGAACGGAAGCGGCAATGGGGGCGGCAACGGCCCCGACGGGGGCAGGTACGTCAACGGCCATTACATCGGCCCAGGGCAGTCCGGCTACTGGAACAACGGCGACTGGGTGACGGCCCATACTGGCGGTATCTTCCAGTCGCAGCCCGGCACGAACGAAGGGCTCGCGCTCCTCCTCAACGGAGAGCGCATCCTCTCACCAGGCGAGACGAAGGCGTACGACGCCCTCGGAAAGGACGGCTCGAGCGGCATCGCTGCGGCGGTCGCCGACGGCGTCTCGCGGGCGCTCTCGTCGCTCGGGCTCGGCGGCGTCACCATTCACGGCGACGTCAAGCTCTCGGCGGACTATCCCTACGAATCGTTCATCGCCGGCGTCCGGCAGGACTTCGCGGCGACCCGGATGTCCCGCGGCATCAGAACATAGATAGAGGTACTACACATGGCAGACGACAACACCAACATCGGGATGGTCAGGCTTCTGACCGAAAGCAAGGCGCAGGTCACCGACGCAAACCGATTCCCGACGAAGTCCAACCTGGAGGTCGGCGGCGCGCCCGCATCGACCGCGAACCCCGTCCCGACCAGGGCGACGATCGCCCGCGCCACGCCCGCCGCCGGCGGCAGTCGCACCGTCACCGCTGCCGACACGATCACGAGTCCGACCTGCGTCGACCAGCTCGCGGCCGGTGCGACCGTGATCGTCCTCGCCGTCACCCCGCTCTACGGCGGGATCGCGGCCGGCACCGCGTACGGCACGAACGCCTGCGGAGTTCTGTCTGCCGCCTTCACCCCGACGGAAAACCGCTCGGTCGTCATGACCGTGGCGCTCCCCGATGGAGCCGAGTTCGCGGATCTGTTTCTCTCCGTCGATGCAGCGCCCAAGTGGGTAGCACGCGCGACCCGCGCGCTGATCGAGGGCGGCTGCTCGGTGACGGCCGTCGGGACCGTCGTGGCGAACGCGACCGTCGGCGCGGGCAAGGTCGATATCCAGGTCGTCGGCACCGGCGCCGTCTCGACCTCGGCCCGGTTCGCGAGCACGGTCAGCACGATCGCCGTGGGGAAATCGACGATCCAGACCATCGACTGCACGGGGCACGAGGTCGCCATCGTCAAGGCCCGCGTCTCGGGCGGGGCACTCGCCACGACACCGCCCCTGACCCTGATCCCGTTCGAGCTCGACGCGGACGGCGTGAGCTGGATCCCCGGCACGCCCGCGGCCATCACCGCCGGCAGAGGCGGCGAAGAGTTCGAGGTCGCTGTGAGAGGCGCGCCCGCGTTCCGCATCGGCGTCGGCACGCCGTTCACGGCCGGCGCGATCGGGGCGTATTCCGTGGAGCTGGTGTGAGGTGTCTGGGCTCTCGCCCGCCGGCTTCCGGAGTTGGGGCCTGCGGCCGTCGCTCGGCCCCCTCGACGCCGACCTCGCGCTCGTGCCGGGTGCCAGTGCCCTCTATCTCTTCGACGAGGGCGCCGGCACGGTCCTGACCGACTACAGCGGCAACGGCAACCACGGCACGCTCGGCGCGGCGGCGTCCGCGCCGACGTGGGGCCCGCTGGGGCTGACGTTCGCCAGTAGCCAGTACGTGAGCCTGCCGCAGTTCACGTTCGCCGGCGCGTTCTCGGCGATCTGGGTCGCCGAACGGCCGTCGACGGCGACCGGGTTCGACTTCGTCCTCGCCGACGCCAACGACGCGACGAACAAGCTCGGCTACAACACCGGCGCGGCGGCCCTGATGATCCGCGTCGGCAACACGACCAACACGACTCTCGCACAACCGTCCGGGTACCACTCCGTCGCCGTCACCCGGAGCGACACCGGGGGCGTCTCGGCGGGCGGGAACGGGGCGCTCTCGGCGCTCTTCACCGACGCCGACGCGGCGGCGTTTGACCGCGTCGGGTATGAGGGGTCCAACGGCCTCGCCGCGACGGTTGCCGCGCTCCTCCTGTACTCGTTCGAGCTCACCGCCCGGCAGGCGGCACAGAGCCACGCGGCGCTCCGGTCGATCGTGGCCCCGCGGGGGATCGTCCTGCCGTGACGTTCGCCGGCTGGACCGCGCTCCCGGCCGGGACCCCGGCCGCGGCGGTCGCCTCATACCGGCTCTGGGAGGCACAGGAGCGCCGCGCGGAGAAGCTCGCCGACCTCGCCGCCTGGGCTGTCCCCGCCCCGACCCTCCCGGCCGGCTACGTCGACGCCTCCACGAGCCCCGCGGGCGACGGCACGACCGACGACACGGCCGCCCTCCAGGCGCTCCTCGACGGGTTCTCCGGCGGCGAGACGCTCTTCTTCCCCGCGGCCACCTACCGCATCGACGGCCCGGTCACCATCTCGAAGGCCGTCGCCCTCGTCGGCGAGGCCGGGACGCTCCTCGACTGCTCCAACGCCACGGGCCACGTCATCCGGATCAACCTCGCCGGCAACATCTCGTCCCCGCTCGTCGGCGTCTCCCTGTACGGGCTCGACATCGAGGGACCGGGGATCTTCGAGGGCGTCTACGGCGCCGAGCCCCTGATCCGGACGGTCTACGGGAAGTACCTCGACGGGTTCGCTGCCTCGTTCTGCCGGATCCACGACGCCCGCGAGGGGCTGACCCTCGACGGCTGCGCCGGCTCGACCGTCGAGGACTGCGTCTTCGACACCATCATGCACACCGGCGTCGGGTATCATGTCCTGCTCTCGAACCGGACGGACGACACCGCGATCCGGCGCTGCTTCTTCGTCGGCGACGGGCGGGTCGGCGTCGACTTCGGCGCCGGGTACGCCACCGTCGAGGCGAACTGGCCGGGCGCGACCCTGATCGAGGACTGCTACTTCGAGGACCTGCAGTCGTATGGGATCAGCTCGCACCCGCGCACCCGCGGCCCGATCACGGCGCGGTACAACGTCATGGCCGACTCGTACGGCGGCTTCCAGACCCGGGGGAGCACCGGGGGATCGATCGTCACGGACAACGCATTTATCGGCTGCCTCGTCGGCGGCTACCTCGGCAACACCCTCTACTCGGACCTGATCGACGACACCGATCCGGCCGACCCCGACCGGACGTATATCGAGGAGTTCGGGTACGCCCTTGGCGGCCCGGCCGGCCACGCCGACACGTTCTCGCGGAACGTGGTCACCGTCCCGGACCAGACGCTCTATGTCGGGTGGACCAACGCCACGGTCGCCGACAACGTCCTGGTCTACACGGATGTCTCACCGGAGCCGGCCGTCGAGATGGCCGACTACGTCCCGACGGGGGCCATCGAGATCGTGGGGAATATCTATTCCCGCACGGTCAACGGCAACATCCTCCTCACCCCGACGGGGCACGCGACCCTCGTCTCCGGCAACACCTATCTCCCCGGCATCCCCGTCCCCGTCGGCCCGGCGGCGTTCACCGCGTCCCCCGCGGCCCCGTACGCCGGGCAGACGATACAGTTCACGGACACGACCCCGGGATCGCCGTCCTCGTGGCTCTGGGACTTCGGCGACGGTGACACCATCGACGGGGTGCAGAACCCGGTCCACCAGTACGCCGTGCCGGGCACCTATCCGATCACCCTGACGGCGGGCGCCGGCACGACCTCGGCGGTCGTCGTCGTGCGCCGAACACCGACCTTCTTCACGGTCGCCTCGCCGGTCGGACAGCTAACGGAGCTGACCCTGCTATGACCAATCCCGAAATCTACACCGGCACCGTCGGGGCCGAGGTCGAGATCGCGACCGGCACCGATCTCGTCACCGGCGTCACGGCCGTAACCATCGCCGTCCGCCGGCCCGACGGCACCGTGACCGCGTGGGAACCCGACAGCGTCGACGTTATCGGCGTCGTCGTCTACACGACCGTCGCCGGCGACCTCGACCAGGGCGGGACGTACACGCTGCAGCCCGTCGTGACGTACAGCAACGGCGAGGTCTGGCCGCTCGGAGCCGTCGCGTGGCCGATCGTGCCGCGGTTCCAGAGGACGCCATGACCGTCGCCCCCTCGTTCACGATCGCCCCTTCGAACCCCTACGCACGGCAGAACATCACGTTCACGGACACGTCGACGGGCTCACCGACCGCCTGGCACTACGACTTTGGCGACGGTGACACCATCGACGGGGTGCAGAACCCGGTCCACCAGTACGCCGTGCCGGGAACCTACCCGGTTACGCTCACGGTCGACGGCGTCTCGGCGGAAACAGTGTCGGTCACGGTCCGCCGCGCCGTCGTCTTCGGCGACGTCGAGCTCTCGGCGGATCCGGGCGGGCCGGCTCCGTACTGGGTCGACCACGGGGCGCTCGTCAAAAAGGTCGACCTCGAAGCCGGCGGGCGGTCCACGCAGGCGGTCGCTCGCGGGCTCGGCCCGTGGGACTTCACGTGCCTGGCGACAACGACGGCCGAGATCGACGCGCTTCACGCCCTGATCGGTGGGTGGTACACGCTGAATATCGACGGCGTCGAGCACCCCGGCTGCACGATCTCCAGCTTCCGGCACAAGGTCGGCGTTCCGGACCAGTACCCCTACCTGATCTCGTTCGAGAAAGACACGGCGGGCGGGATATGATCACCGGCACGACGGGCCGGGCGCACCTGCTCGACCTGATCCTCGGGGGCACCAATATCCCGATCGCCCTGGTCGCGCTCGGCTCCGGCACGCGCGCGGAGGACCACGACCCGGCGCTCGAGACACAGTACACCAGTGACGGGCTCGCGCCGGCAACCGGGACGGTCTCACTGGTCTCCCCGAACCTGTACGAGGTTCGCGCGACCTTCACCCCGACGGCAACCCTGACGATCACCGAATACGGGCTGCTCGCGGCCGACGGCACGCCGATCGCGCGCGGGCTCCTCGCGGCGCCCGTCGAGGTCGCGGCCGGCGATCCGTTCGACGTCGCGCCCCGGGTGGCCGTCGGGGCCGGGATTCCCGCCGCCGGTGTCAACCACCTCGCCCGGCTCTGTCTCGGACAGGAGGCGGACCCGATCGCGTGGCTCGTCCTCGGATCGGGGACGCGGGCGGAGGACGCCGACCCGGCCCTCGAGACGCCGTACACGGCACAGGGGCTCCAGCCCGTCCCTGTCGCCCTGACGGCGCTCGACGCGGGCGGGTACGAGCTCAGACACAGGTTCACGGCCCGCGACACGGCAGAGGCGCTGAGCGTCACCGAATGGGGGCTCGTCGCCGCGGACGGCACGCCGCTCGTCCGGCACCTGTTCTCCGATCCCCCCGCACCCAAGGCCGGCGAGTCGTTCGAGTTCGCTCCACGCCCGATCGTGGCGCCGGGAGACCTCGTCCGCACCAACCTGATCCGCGAGTACCGCTTCGATGAGACGGGCGGCACAACCCTCTACGACCACTCGGGCTATGGCCAGCACGGGACGAAGGGCGCCGGGGCCGCCGCGCCGAACGGGACGAATGGTTATTACTGGTATTTCGACGGCGGCGACGAGGTCACGATCCCCGATGTCGTGCTGACAGGGGCCTACACGATCATCGTCTACGCGGCCCGCGTCGGGACGACCGGCGTCGACATCGCCGTCGGTCGGGACAGTGGGGGGACAAACAAAATCGGCTTCAACACGGACGTCTCGACAGAGCTCTTTATCCGTGCTATCAGCGACGGCTCGTCGGACACGCCGACGGTTGCGGATACCACGACGGGCGCCATATACGCGATCGTCCGGGGGACCGACTACAAGGTCGACCTCTCCGTCAACGGCGGGGCGTTCGCGCGCCTCTTTAGCAATGTGGCTCAGGGGAGCGCCGCGGTGCCTGTCATTTGGAACCGGATCGGGACCGATGACGGGGCCAGTCCCCTCACCGGGGTCGTGGTTGATCTCCTATTCTACGATCGCGCGCTGACGCTCGCCGAGATCGTTCAGAACGCCAATTATCTGCACGCCCTGGTCGGGGGGCCGATGGTATGACCCAGTACGCGAACACGGCGATCGCCCACTATGCGGGGTGGCCGTCGCGAGCGCTCTACACGGTGAACAATCCGCCCGCGACAGGGGGATATTCAGTCCGGCTCGTCCTCGCATGGGTCGCCGGGATGCAGAATTATTTCCAGGACCTCCGGTTCCGGGACCCCGCGACCCTGAAGCGGTGCGCGTACCAGGTCGAGTCGGTCAGCGGCGCGCAGGGCACGGCCGTGGTCTGGGTGCTGCTGTACGCCTGGCAGACGCAGCTCGAGATGCTGTACGGGAACGCGACGGCCGCGAGCGAGTCGAACGGCGCCGACGTCCACCTCGAGTTCGCCGACTTCTCCGGCCCGATCGACACCGCGCGGTGGACGGACCTCGGCGGCACGGCCGTCGCGGACGGCCACCTGACGATCACGAGCGCGATCGGGTCGACGCGGGGCATCCGGTCGATCGCGACGTACGGCGAGGGGTATCATGTCCGGTCGAAGCAGACCTCGACCGCGCTCGGGGCCAACCAGCCGGCCCGGATCGGGTTCGAGCCGGCGGACCTGTCAAAATACGCGGTCTTCAAGCTCGGCGCGGCCCCGCTCGCGGCGACGTACGACACGGCCCTCCAGTACACGGCGATCACGGTCGACGCGGCCGAGCACGTCTTCGACGTGCGGCGAAAGACGGGCATGGGGGCCTATTACGAGATCGACGGCACGGCCGTCGCGTCCCATTCCGACCAGGTCCCGTCTGCTGCCCTGCCGGCCACGACGAGCCTCGCGAGCGTCGCCGGGGCGACCGTGGTCGTCGACTGGATCATCGTTCGGAAGCAGCCGACGGTCGAGCCGACCCTGTCGCTCGTCTCGAGCGGCGCAAACCCGTACTCCCTCGCCGCGCCCGACATCGGGACGGGGACGGCATCGATCGGGTTCGCGTTCGCGTTCCCCGACCTCGTCACGACCTACACGGGGCCGGCGGGCGCGCTCTGGTCCGAGCAGCTCGTCGAGTCGTGGTCGGTCTCGCGCGGCATCGGGGACGCCCTGACGCGCTTCTCCGGCGTGCTCGATCGGCATATCGACCCGGCCATCCGGAACTTTCCGAAGGTCGACCTGGTCCGCGCGGACCACAACGGGATCGACCGCCGGCTCTGGTTCGGGTTCATCCCGACGAAGGACAGCGAGCACGCGATCGCGGCGAACCGGACGCCGTTCGCGGGCTACTCGTATGACTATTTCTTGACGTCTCGCGACATGCCGGCGGGGCTCACCGTGATGCCGAAGGCGTCGGAGCCGGGAGCGTGGCTCGCCGCCTACTACGGGGACGCCGGCAACTTCCCCGACGGGACGCTCGGGCGAGCGATGTTCATCGTCACGAAGATCCGGACGGTCCCCGGGTGGGGGACGACCGTGCCGGCGGTCGACATCGTCGGCGGCACGACCGTCACGGCCTGGCAGATGGGTCAGAAGGTCGCCGACAAGATCGGATGGATCCTCCACTGCAAGCCCATCGAGATCGGCGCGACACAGAGCTACACGCACCAGGACCCCGCATACCGGATTATCCGGCGCGAGGCAGAGGACTTCGATACCGGCGGCGAGGGGGTCGCGTACCACGACACGACGGCCACGAACCTCGGGGGGGCGTACCGGAAGACCGAGGGCGTCGACATCGAGTTCTTCCAGGCGGAGAACGGGTACAACGTCGGGTGGATCCGGGACGGCGAATGGCTCCGGTACACGGTCACGATCCCGGCCGGAATCGTGGGCGACTGGACGGCGAAGTTCCGGATCGCGTCGGCGGCGGCCACGGGCGCACGGTCGTTCAAGGTCTACTGGGGCACGAACCCCGCATCGCTCGCGCTCATCGAGGACATCGCGGTCGACGGGACGGGCGCGTACTCGACGTTCCGGTGGAATACCGACGAGGCGACCCTGCCGGTAGCGGCCGGGGGGACGCACTATCTCAAGCTGCTCTTCGACAACGCCGGCGACGATTCGGCCGACCTGCTCCATATGAACCTCGCGGCGATCGATCTCTTCCCCCCCGTGGTCGCGGGGGCCGCGACGGAGGTCCGGCCCGCGATCTACTTCTGCGATGAGAACGATATCGACTCGCCGACGGTCGGGCTCGACCTGCCGACGGACCCGAACACGGAGAGCGGGGCGGTCGAGATCCATCGCCCCGATCCGACGCTCGTCGGGCTCAAGTTCCAGGACAACTTCGCCGAGGTCGCGACGGCGGTCAACGTCCGGTTCAAGTGGAAGAACTCGGCGACCGGAGCGATGGATGACACGGTCTACACCGAGACGGCGTGGCACGCGAACTCCCTCGAGGGATGGGTCGACCGTTCCGAGGTCCTCGACGAGCCGATCGAAACGGCGGCGCTCGGGCCGGTCGGGACTGCCGGGACGGCGCGGTACATCGCGCAGGCGCTCGCGGCCGACCTGGTCGCCGCCTACTCGGCGGAATGGGGCACCGTGACGGCAACGTTCACGAAGCGCACGGACCTCGAACTGTTCCAGACGATCCGGTTCGTCGGGTACGGCGGCGTTCCGTCAGTCGATCCAACGGACGGCACGACACCATACCTGTTCCGGATCACGAACATACGGTACTCGGGGGCGCTCGCGGACATCTCCTGCACGATCACGGCCATGCCGGCGGCGCGCTGGAGCCTGCTCAGGCGCATCAATCGCATCCTCAACCCGGACCAGGTCACGGAGACGGAGGCGACCGTGAAGGCCGTCCTCGCGGCACAGCCGCCGACCCTGACGGGACACGTCTCGGCCGTGGCCACCGGCGGCGCGTTCCAGACGGTGACGCTCGACGGCGGCGGCACGCTCACCTGTCGGGGCGCGGCGACCTTGAACGACCGCGTCATCTGCCACTACACGCCCGGCGCCGGGTACGTCGCGGTCGTGTTCAAGGCTGCATGAGCCCCCCCTTTTTTTCAACAAGGACCGATAGTTATATATACTTACAGAGACTATATAGTATGGTATGAAACAGGAAGATCGCCCGATTAAATGGGGCGGGAGGACCTGGTATCCGTGCGTTGGGTATTACAGTAATGACCATACATTTCTCCAACGGGCGATTTACGAGGCGGCACATGGCTCGATACCCGATGGATGTGTCATCCATCACATTGATGGCAACCCCGAAAACAACGAGATCGCAAATCTCGAGGCGCTGTCCCCATCGAAACACCGCCTGCTCCACGAAAAGCAAACGCGCGAGCGACTCGGAGCGGTCGACATAACGGCCGTGCGGACGGAAGCGCGGCAGCATGAACACATCTGTAAACACTGCGGCAAAGTGTTTTTCACCTCGCGCAAAGGCGAGAAGGGGGCGGCCTATTGCACCCCCCGATGCAGGACCGATGCATATCGTGCCGCACACCGCCCCGCGATCACGCGACCGGATAGAAAGATTTAATACCTCAGACGACGATATAGTATATAGAGGAAAGAGAAATGACAACCACTGGATTCACCCCCGCGAACACAACCGGGTACAACCAAACCGAACTCGACGCCCTGAACGCGGAACTCTCCCGGCGCCTGGCGGACATCGACCCCGACGACCTCGACGAAGTCGCCCGGACATCCGAGGTGTTCGCGGACGAGGTCGCGCGCTATGCGCTCCCCGTCGAAGGTCTCGTGACGGTGATCGGCACGCTCGAGTTCGATGCCTACCTGACGGACGGCACCCGGATCGGGATGCCATGCGACGTTGCGCGCGAGGCCCGGCCCGGGATCATGGTGGCCACGTTCCCCCTGCGCGGCGGACAGGCCGGCTCGATCTGGTACTGGCCCGAGGAAGGGCGCGCGGCAGTCATGGAAGGCGGCGACTCCGTGTGGTACGACTGCGGCGGCTCGACTCTGCGGAGCGACGATGGAACCGAGGAGATCGAGATCGCCGACCTGCTCCGCGGCGAGGAGGCCTGAATCATGAATTTCACAACGATCGCCGATGTCGGGACCTGGTTCGACAATTCCGGGCTCGTGGACTGGGAGTGGTTTGAGGGGTTCAACAAAAACGATCTGATCGAATATATCTGGAGGCGGTTCGATTCGCGCGAGGACGACGATGACGGGAACGAGATGTTTTGGAAAGGGGACGAACCAACGCCCGTCGACGAAGTGCTCGCGGCGTACCTCCGCGAGCACGGGGAGAATCCGGCGGACTACTCCTTATGATCACCTGTCCCTTTTGCGGTCACCAATGGTCGCCGCGTACCGACTCCCCCATGCTCTGCTGCTCGCGCTGCACGCGAAAGTTCCCGCGGCCGGCGACCGCGATCGAGATCATCGGCCCGATCACGCTGGAAAAACCATCGATGTGCCAGCAGTGCGGACAGGACCGCCAGGACCTCCGCGCCTGCTACATCGATGACGAGGCCGCGGTCGTCTGTGAGGGGTGCCTGAAGGACCTGTGGGGAATAGACCCATGACAGGACCGGACTGGAAGAACCGCATCGTCGAGACGGCCGAGATGAAGGTCTCGGCCCTGGAGGCGAACCCGAAGAGCTGGAGAAAGCACCCACTGGCGCCAGGAATTTTAAATAGGAAACCTTATCCTGTCGTATAACACACTATATAATCAGATAAAGGAGGCATGAAACGAGAATGGCAAAACTCACCGTCGTGGTCTCCGATGATCTCCTCGCCGAGATCATCGGCGCAATCGAGAACGACGAGGAAGAGACGATCTCGAAATTCGTTCGCGTCGCGATCCGGGCCGAACTCGCCCGGCGGAAAGCGGAGAGAGAAACATCATGAGCAAAAAAACGGAAGATGGCGGTCCCGCTGCTTGCACGCTGGGAGAGATCGCCACTGTTCGGTATGCACCGACCGGCAATACCTCTATCGGTGCGGCACTTCTGGCGGCTGCCATAAACAATCACGAGTACGGCATTTCGGGGAGGATCTCGGCATGACGTGTGCCAACCCCGATCTCTGCGAGGCATGCGGATCGTGCACCTGTGTGGTCGTGCGCCCCGTGTGGCGGCCGGCCGTGCTCGACGTCTGCGCCGACCAGCTCGACGCCGCCGAGGCCTCCGCCGCCCGCGAGGAGGCGAACTCCTGATGCCCCCGCGGAAGTGGGAAACCGTCGGGTCGAGCCGTCGCAAGGGCGATGGCCTCGAAGCGGCCGTGGACGGCAACCGGTACATCATCGCCGCCGCGGACGCTCCCGGCCTCATCGTCGAGGGAAATGAGTGCGACATCTGGCAGTCCGGATGCCCACCGTTCAAGGTCGGCCGCGCCTCCTGGAGCGACTCGGGCCGGATGCTCGTGCTGAGTCTCCCCGGAAAGTGCGGCCTTGTCATGGTTGCCGGCGCCCGCGTCGTCTCGCATTACCTGAAAGAGGACACGACCCCGATCGACGTTGTCCGCCCCCCGGCTCCCTCGCCGGAGCGCCACGAGCCGACCCCGCTGCCGCCCGGCGTGCGTCTGGGGGTCGTCTGATGGGACCCCTTGAATTCGGCGCGCTCGAGCGTGACCGCGCCAAGGACTGCTGCTCTGGCTGCCGATCTCGGTCGGATTGCATTCTGGCAGACACGCCCGCGGCCTTGCGGCGCTGCGACCTGATCCGGAGGGACGCATGATGCAGGCCCTCGCCGGTCTCGAGCCCGTCCCCGGCTACATCGAGGACGAGGACACCTGCGTCGGCTGCATGGCGACTCCCGAGGAGTGCGTCGGCTGCTCGCGACGAGACGACTGGCCAGACGAGCCGATGACGGCGTCCTACCCCGCCCCGTTCGGCCGGGACGGCCGGCTGCGGGACAGCCAGGTCCGGAGGCGAGCGCCGTGACCACGTGCGAGGACTGCTCACATGGGAAATATCTCCCGGAACGGGACAGGGTGCAATGCGACATCCACGGTGCGGAGAACCCCCCAGGCGCCGAGCACAACTGCCGACGGTATGACAGGAGGCCCCCGGCATGACCGACCAGTACCCGACCGTCGGCGAGGTCGTGGACGCGGGGAAGTCGTGGTACTGGAAGGTCTTCCGGTTCCTCGACGAGAACCCGGGTGTCATGACCCCCGACCAGGTCGCCCAGCTCGACGTCGACCTCGACGACATCATCCGCCGCGTTGAGGCGGCCATCGTCTGCGAGAACTGCGAGCGGAACCCGTGCCGGTGCGCCGAGGTCGGAGCATGAAACCGACCCTCGGCGACCCGTGTGTGTGGGTCGACGGCAAGCGGTTCGACCTCTCCGATCCCGACTTCGTCCGCGCCCCGTGTGTCCACTGCGGCGAGACGGCCGATCTCCGGGTCCTCTTCATGGGCGAACGCGGGCCACACCACCGGCTCGACTGCCCTGCGTGCGGCTATCGGGCGCCGGCCATCTCCCGTGAGGACCTGCTTGCGCTCGTACTCGCCAATGCCGCCGGGATCTTCGCGAGTCCCTACAGCGACGATCTGATCACCTGGATCGAGTGGCAGAAGATCCGCACCGTCCAGGGAACCGGCATCGGCGGGCGGTTCAAACCGCGCGAGGTCGTGCCCCCGAAGGCCGCGCGGGCCAGGCGGTGCCGATCCTGTGCGAACTGCTCGCACGAGCCCGCCAACAACTACTGGTGCGACGAGGACGGCCAGTACGTCGACGGTGAGGCAATCTGCAGCTGCCACTCCCCAAAGCCCCGGAAGGTGGCGGCATGAGCGACGAGACGAAAGCCGCCTCGGAACAGTTCGCCGTCTACCAGGTCCGGATCGTCCATGGCGGCCGGTACGGCGACATCGCCCTCGGCGAGCTCGTCCGGGACCGGATCGAGACCGCGCACCTGGAGATGGGCGCGGCCGACTCCGCGAGCTGGGCGACCGTGGAAGCGGTCGTCCCCGTCCCGGAGGAGACCTGCATCTACAGCCCCATGACGCTCCTGGTGCTCCGGCTCAAAGACGCTCGCAGCGCGGCGCGGGCCGTCGTTGATGGACGCCGGGAGGAGCCGAACTCGGGCGACCGTGCCGCGGCGTCCGAACTGATCGAGGACATCAATGTCCTGATCCCCAAGCACCAGAAGCGGTATGCGAGGTTGACATGACCCCCGCTCTCCACCCCGTCTTCGCACTCGGGCCCGAAGTTCTCCCGCCAGACAGCGCCGAACCGCCGACCGTCGTGATCCCGACCCTGAAAGAGATCTACGACCTCGACGGCCGGATCGAAGACGTCGCCCGGCAGATGCGCGAGGCCGAGCTCGAGGCCGGCGCCCCGTACCGCGAGGCCCTCGAACTGCTCACGGCGAAGCGCACGGCTATGTTCGAGATCGCGGTCGCCGCCGACGCTCCGCCCGAGCCCCTCGACGATCGCCGGACGCTTCGGATCGAGGTGCCGACCAGGCGGACCCCGCGCACGATCGACGACGGCGCGTTTGTGCGCCTCTTCCCCGAGCACCTGGCCCGCTGCGCCTCTGTGAAGATCAAAGTCACGGAGGCCGAGAAGGTGCTCTCCGAGGAGGATCTCGAGAAGGTCGCGATCCCGGGCGAGACGGTCTATGGCGCCCCTGTGCTGCGACTCGTCGAGCCACCCAAGCCGAAGGTCGTGCCGGGCGCAACGCCGCGGCGAAAGAAGAGCGGCACCCTCCGAGAAAGGAGCGAAATATGAAAGCGAAATTCACGATCAAGGAGTCGAAGAACGGCTCGTGGGACATCGAATGCGAGGACCTCGGGATCTGCCTCGAGGGCGACGGAGACTTCGAGGGCATGCTCGACATGGCCCGGGACGCGACCGAGGCCACGCTTCGGGAGATGTTCGGCACGGCCCCCGAGATCGTGATCTTCCCCCCAGACGTCGAGATGTCGGCGACTTTCACGATCGCGGCCCGCCGGCCGGAGACCTCGCTCGACGCCTTCATCGGCACGGCCGACGGAGGCCTGCCTCACAGGAACCGTCTCCTCGAGGAGGCGGTCGAGTCGCCCCAGATGCGGCGCCTGAACGAGGAGTGTGGGGCAACCGTCGAGGTGGTCCGCCATGTCTGATCTCAGGCCGGCGATCGTGATGCCCGACGCGAACGTCGGGATCACGGTGCCGACAGAGGATCCGATACGGGTCGGCACCTTCAGCGCCGACTATCTCAGAGAGGCTCTCGCTCTCGCGGAGCGGGCCGCCGGGGGGTACGGGGACTCGTATGTCGACCTCGCGTACGTCACGAAAGAGGGCCTGAGCGCCCTCCTTGTTCGACCAACGGGCGCGAGGGGGGACGCATGGGTGGCCGTCACGCCGCTGGATACAACAGAGGAGGCGTGCGATGTCGACGAGTGAGGAGGCGCCCAGGCCCGTCCTGCAGCGCATCTGCGTCAGCTGCGGCCGGACGTACTATCCCGCCGACGACGCCCCGATGTGCCGCCCCTGCACCCTGGCCAATCGGGCCAGCCACGTCCCCCTTCCGCAGCAGACGCTCGGAGGCCGGCAATGACCGCGCCATCCGGATGGCTCTGGCAGTACACGGCCGAGGAACTCCGCACAGAGTTAGAGCGCCGGGCGGTCGCGCCGGTCGGGGACTGGGCGCTGCCGAACGACACATGGCGATCGTTCTACGGCCAGCTCCGACTCGGCCCCTACGACGGCAGCGACCGGGACGAGGGGTACGGCTTCCTCCAGTGGCGGCCGGCGAAGGTCCGCGAGTTCGGGTCGTGTGGGGAGACCGACCGCTCGATCGAGGCTGCGGGATGGCCGGTCGTGGACACGGAGTGGTTCTGAAATGACGCTCGACTGCGGCGTCTGCGACGAACCCGGTCCGCCATCGCCCGCCGAGCGCGTCCAGGAGAACTGGATGTGGGTCGACCCCGACGGGATCGAAGGCCCGCTCCCGCCCGTGATGCTGTGCGGCGACCATACCGGCGATCGGCAGGCCGTCCGCGCGGTGCTCTGGGGGGCGGAATGATCTGCCCCCATCTGTTCGGGGGCGCCATTTGCCCTCTCGTCTGCCTCTTCGAGTGCGGACCGGTGCACGGCAACGATGAGCGGTGCCCTGCCGACTTCGGCCCGTGGGGCGCGTGGCGGGCATTCGTTGCGCCATATAGTCAAGCGTGGGGGCTGTTGGAGGACACTTCCGATCGTCTCGCCGCGGACATGGCGTATGTGTTCCTGGTCGTGTATGCCTCCGAAGAGTGGCCCGCAAGCGGGTACGGGTATGAGTTCGAGGAGGACGATGAGCCATGATCCCCCTGACCATCGCCGGCACGGTCCGGCTCAGGCGCGGTCCCTTCGGGGGCTGCCTCCTGCTCCAGACCCCGGAGCGGTCGGCCGCGGTCCGATGCGACGATTACGCGGACCTGCTCGCCGGGAAGATGCGCCGACCGATCGACGTGACCACGGCGCTGTACGACCGCGTCGGGCGGGCGACGATCGCGCAGGACGCGCTCCACGTCGAGCTCGCGGGCCGTCACTACCACGTGTGGTGCTCCGACATCGCCGCGCTCCTCGAGGGGCGCCGGGAGTCGATCCCGCTCGGCCGGCTGACGCCTGAATATTCGATCACAGTTCCGGTGCTGTCCGCCGGGAGACTTCTCCACGCATGAAAGCGATCGAGCTTAAGTTCAACGACGAGATGGCGAAGGCGGCCCTTGACGGCCGGAAGTGCTGCACATCGCGACGCGAGCGGAAGGGCTGGCAGGGCGACGAGTTCGAGATCGGCGGGGTTCGGTTCCGGATTCTTGACGTCCTGAGAGTCCGCGCGCGCGAGATTACCCGCAACTATCACCACTCCGAGGGGTTCGCCGATGTCGAATCGTGCGCCGCCGCTCTCCAAACGATATACCCGGACGTCTCCGGCGAGGACTATCTCGCCGTCCACTTCTTCGCGAGGTGCCCATGACAAACGACATCACCACGACCGCCAACGATTGGGAATCCGCCGAACTCATCCAGACCGTCCGCCACATGTTCGCGAACGGTGCAACGGACCCGGAGTTCAAGATTTTCTGCGAGACGGCACGGCTGCTCAAGCTCAACCCCGTTCTCCGTCAGATCTGGTGTGTCAAAAATAAGAACCGGTCCGATCTCCCGGCGCAGATCTATGCCTCGCGCGACGGGTTCCTCGCGATCGCCCACCGCTCCAACCAATTCGACGGGATGCAGTCGGGCGTCCGGAAAAACGACCAGGGCGAAGAGGTCGGCTGGTGCCGCATCTGGCGGAAGGACTGCTCGCATCCGTTCGAGGTCGAGATCCTGCGGTCGGAGTACGACACGAAGAAGAATTTGTGGGAGTCGAAGCCGCAGACGATGACGATCAAGGTCGCCGAGGCCCACTGCCTCAGGCGGGCGTTCGACATCTGCGGCGTCTACACTCCCGACGAGATGCCGGAGCAGGAGCCGTCTGCGTACCGCGCGACATCGGTAGATGCCGAAGTCGTGCCGCCGCGACCCAAGCCCGCGACTTCGACAAATGCCGAAGTGGTAAATCATCGATCTCCGATCACTAATCCGCAAGCTCCGATCACTTCGCCCGCGCCGAAGAAGATTCACGACCCGAGTGGCGGCGATCCGACCACCTGCGGTGGGTGCGGGCGGTCGATCAACGACGTTCCCCGGAACTATATCAACCCGGTCGAGGGCGTCGGATGGCGGTGCCTCGACTGTAAGGAAAAAGCGGCTCGGGCCCTGGTCGCGGCGACAGAAGAAGAGCAAGAAGCAATTTGGGACGGCGCGAACCTCCCGGCGGAAGAGATTGCACGTCCCCTCCCGCCAGCGGAGGCGCCTGCCTCGCCCAAAGCGGTCGCGAAACCGGCCGTGAAGGTTCCGAAGCCCACGGGCGAGATCGTCGCCGTCTGTGAGAAGTGCGGCGCCGGTGTCGCGGAGCCGCAGCGCAAGACGAGCATGCTGTTCGTTTCCCGGATCATGTGCGCGAAGTGCATCGACGCAATGCCGGTCGGCAAGGACGGAGCGAAGGCATGAGCGCCGACGAATGTGGGCAGAAATACCCGATGAGCGACGGGAACGGCCAGTGGTGCAATTATCACCACTATTATCTCTCCGCCGTGCCCTGTCCGAAGGACTGCCCCGGCCGGACGCCCGCGAGGCCGAAATGAACCCCCGCGCCGTCGTCGCGTTCGCCCTGGCCGGTCTGGCCCTGGTCCTGCTCGTGCTCGTCGCCGCGGCCCACGGGCTGCTCGCGCGGGTGTGTGGGGGCGAGGAATGAAACTCACCGACGAGTTCGACCGCGACATCCTCCACTATGCGTTCCGGTACGCCCTCGGGCGGCGGTCGTATGCGGTCGGGATCGTGATCGGCGAGCTCCGCCGAAACTGGAGCGACCTGCGGCAGTTCGATCGCGAGCTCGTCAAGAAAGAGATCAGGGCTGCACTTGCAGACTGGGAAAGACAAAACGACAACTTCGGGTGTCCATTTATGCCCGACGACCTCGTTCGGGACTGGTCGGCAATTCTGGAGTGGTCGCCGTGATCCCCCTGCTCACCCGGCACCACCTCGCGCTCGCCCTGGCGCTGCCGGACAAATCCCATGCCTATGTCGGCGCAGGTGATCTAACGCCCCTGCTGGCCCGCCAGGAGCGCGTGCCGCTGCAGTCCGCCGAGGGCGTCGCCGTCGGGTCCGCCTACCCGGACAATGACGACATGATCCGGTTCCTCGTCTGGGGCGGGAGCGTGAAGCCGACGAAGTCGGCGCCAGGGAGCGCCGAAGGTGCGACCTGTTATGCCGCAAGCGTCGACCTCGTCCGCGCGCTGCTGACGATGTCGCGGATCCCCGGCGTCCCCTGCACGGAGGTCGAGGCGTGACGTTTCGCGTTTACCTCTGTCGCGAGTGCTCCTACCAGGGGTACACCCCGTGCACGTTCATCGCCGATGGTGAGGCCAACGCCCCCGCCGTCTGCCCGTATGAGAAGATAGTGCGGCTCGTGAAATGGGAATGTGTCGCCGCGGAGGGCGCATGAATCATCTCCCCCCGCGATCGTGCGGTCGCTGCGTGAACTGGGAGAAGATCCCCGGCATCTGGTTCGGGTGCGGCAGGTGTTCGCTCCACGACGACGCGAAACTCGATTTTCAACGGTGTGAGCAATTCGACAGAGGCGCGACATGATCCCCCCGGTCGTCATCAACCCGGGCGGCGTGCCGACCCGCGTGCCGCTGATCGACGCGCTGCGCCGGCTGGCAGAGCCGCGGAAAGCACCGGAAGCGCCGGCCCGAGCCACGGTGGATCGTGTCGGGCTCAGGCCGCGGATCGACCGCGCGGGCATCGAGGCGGCACACCGCGCCGGCGACCCGGTGCGCGACATCGCGGCCCGGTTTCACGTCGGGCAGTCGACCGTCTGCCGGATCGCCCGAGACGCGGGCATCCCGCCGCGGCTCTCGAAACCGCGGGCCGTGCTCCCGATCCCTGACGAGACGGCTGCCGCGCTGCTGCGGGACCGGCGGGACGGGGCGACCGTTGCCGTGCTCCTCGCGCGGTACGGCGTGCCCCGGGACCGGATCTATCAGCTCCTCGGTGAGCACGGGCTCCGGGGGAACGTCCGGGTCAACCGGATCGCGGCACTCCTGTCGGAGATGGATGCCCGGATTAGGGGCGGCGAACTCCCGCGGACGATCGCGCTCGACCTCGACGTTCCGCAGACCACCGTCGTGCACCGGCGCCGCGCGGTCCTCGGGCCGCAGTGCGCCCGGTGGACTGCCGACGAGGACGCGGCCCTCGTGGCGCCGACGGGCCACGGGGCCATTGTCGCGTACCGCGCGAGGTTCCCCACCTCGGCGCGGTCGGATGGCGGCATCCGGCACCGGTACAATCGGCTCAAGGCTAAGAAGTGGGAGGCGGCATGACGACGGCAACCTTCCGCCGGCAGGTCGGCGGGGTACAGGGACGGCAGCCGCGGATCCCCACGGTCGTCGATGGGATCGAATTCACGTCCAAGACCGAGGCGGCGTTCTTCGGGGAGCTCGTGCTGCTCCGCAAGGCAGGCATCATCACCGCGATCGAGTGCCATCCGTTCTTCGACTTCCAGGAGAAGTTCACGAACGCCCGGGGCATCAAGCGGGGGCGGCACCGGTACACGGCCGACTTCCGGGTCACGTATGCGAGCGGCGACGTCCGCGTCTTCGAGGTGAAGGCGGCCCCGCACATGATCCCGCAGGACTTCAAGCTCCGCCGGGACGCGACCGAGGCCCTGTTCGGGATCGCCGTCTGGACGGTCTACACCAGCAACCGCCGATGGATCGACGTGGACACGAAGAAGGAGCTGGTGTGGTCGTGACGGTCACGATCCGCCGGCTCTCGGTCGGCCTCCAGGTCGACGGGTACCCGGACGGCATCGAACGCTTCGTCCGACCCGACGCGGCCCGGCTCCTCGCGCACGGCCGCCAGTATGCCGAGCTGATCGTCGCGGACGAGAACGGCGAGGGCGTCGCGGACGGGTTCGCGCACCCGACGCCGGACGGCGAGACGTTACTCGTGCGCGCCGGTGCGAATGGCTAGCAGAGCGCACCGTTCGCGGCCGTCCGTGCCCTGGTGTCGGGGCTGTCAACCGATCCGATCGCCTGTGCGGAGGTAAAGAATTGAGTTATTTTTCAGAAGAGGGGGTGGACAAAGGCTTGTCCAAATCCGAGAGCAGCACGACCAGAACCGGTCTGCCGATCCATTCCTTCGGGACATATACACGGCCGGCTGACGGGCCGCTCCGGCCGACCGTCGCGTCGAGGGTGCCGTACCCGTCTACCGTGATTTTCCGCCGCTGCATTGTGGCTATATTAGAGCGGTATCTATTTATAATTTCGCGGCTAAAATGTGGCTATAGTACGGCTACAACGGAGCGTGATCGATTTTGACCTGTAACGAGGGGCGGTGTGAGACGGACTCGACGATCTGCGGCGGCTATGGAGAGTGCGCCGAGACTGTCGGTCGGGTGCTGCCCCGCGATGTGAGGCTCGTCGACACGCTGCCGGCGACCCAGATGGAGGCCTTTGGACTGCTCGCGCGCACCCTCGCGGGAGAGATCACGGTCTCGCCGCGTGTGCATGAACGGATGGCCGTTCTGCTCGGATGGGGGCCCGTATGATGACAACGACGAACGGCCGGCCGGGCACATATCCGGCCGTGGCCATCCCCGTGCAGTTGTGCTCGGGGGACTTTCGTTTCATCCTGCTCCCCCCTGGAAGCAAGGGCGGAAAATGTAACGAGCGTGATTGGCAAAGATCTGCCAACTACGCGTGGAACGATCCACGCCTCGTGGCACACCTGAACGGCGGAGGCAATTACGGCGTCTTTCCGGTCGCCGGCTCGGGGATCGTGATCCTCGACGCGGACGACTACGTGAACTGCGTCGGCGCCCGGCTTCTCGACGGGGTCGAGGACCGCACATTCACGGTCGAGACGGGGGGGAGCCGGGGGGAGCACCGCAAATTCCACTTCTATTTCCGACTGTCGCCGCCGCTCGAAGGGAAGTTCCCACTTTTTCGCGATGGCGTTCACCTCGGAGAACTCTACTGTCAGCATCCCGTCTCGGGCAAGGGCTACGTAGTCGGGCCAAACTCCCTCCACCCGGAGGGCGAACGCTACCGGGTCGCGCTCGACGTGCCGATTGCAGACGTCGATAAGATCTCGTATGCAATGCGGCTCTCCCGGCTTGCGCCGAAGAAGGCCGACGAAGAGACGGTTGCGCGGACCGTGGCGGCGAGCGGTAGCAACGGGCTGCTCTCAGACCGCTTAGGCTTGCGCGTAACCGACTTTCTCATGCCGGACAAGGCGACGCACCGGGGGCAGGAGATCGAGGGCGCCCATCCGGTCCACGGATCCGGGACGGGCTCGAACCTGACGATCTCGCCCGACAATACGTGGTACTGTCGCCGGTGCCAGACGGGCGGCGGGCCGCTCGAAGCGTTTGCCGTTGCCGAGCATATCCTCGACTGCGGCGACGTGCGCCGGGGGTGCCTGAAGCCTGTCTGGGGACAGGTCATGGACCGATTGCGAGAGAGGGGGTACGCCGTGGACCCGCCACAACGCCCTTTTGAGGAGGCGCCCCCGGCGCCCGTGTGGGCCGCGGCCCCCGAGGAGGACGACCCCGCGGTCTCGAAGGCCGTGACCGACCAGTGCAAGATGTTCAACATGACGGACTCGGGCAACGCCGATCGCCTCGTGAAGCGCTACTCGCACATGATCCGGTACTGTCACCCTCGGCGGGCGTGGCTCGTCTGGGACTCGCGCCGATGGCTCGAAGACCGCTATAACATAATCGTCTTGCTCGCCCGGCGTACCTCGCGGAAGATCTATTCCGAAGCGGAGGCCGAGTCCGTCGAGGAACGGCGGAAGGCGCTCGCCAGGTGGGCACAGACGTCGGAGTCCGAGCCTCGCATGCGGGGGATGGTCGCGCTTGCGACGCCCGACCCCGATGTCTCGATCCGGCCGGACGATCTTGACGCCGACCGCAACCTCTTCAACCTCCGGAACGGGACGCTCGACCTCACGTCGCTTGTCGTTCGACCACACCGGAAAGAAGACCTGCTGACCAAGATCGCGGGCGTTGAGTACGACAAGGCCGCGGTATGCCCCCGGTGGGAAGATCACATGCGCCTGATCTTCGACAACGACGATGAGCTGATCGCCTCGACACAGGAGCTTCTCGGGTATGCAATGCTGTTCGGCAACCCGCTCCAGATATTCCCGATCTGGTGGGGCGGCGGACAGAACGGGAAGTCCGTGACGCTCGCCGTCATCCGCGCGATCTTCGGCGAGTACGCCGTTTCTGCATCTGCCGATCTCTTCATGGCGCAGAAGAACGAGGGGGGGCCGCGACCAGACCTGCTCGCGCTTCGAGACGCGCGCCTCGTGACCGCGATCGAGGCGGAGAAAGGGCACCGGTTGAACGAGGCCCTCATCAAGCAGATGACGGGCGGCGACGACATGACGGTCCGCGGACTCTACCGCGACCCCGAGACGTTCCCCCCGGCACACCTGGCGATCCTCGCGACGAACCCGAAACCCATCATTCGCGGGGTCGAGTTTGCCATCTGGCGCCGGGTGCTGATGTGGCCGTTCGCCGTCACCATCCCGAAGGAAAAGCGGATTGTCGACTATGAAAAAGTGCTGCTCGAAGAGGCGCCCGGTATCCTGAACTGGATGATCGAGGGGCTCCGGCGATACCGCGCGAACGGTAACCGGATAACGATCCCGAAGAAGGTCCAGGCCGCGACCGACCAGTATAAAACCGAGATGGACATCCTCGCGCCGTTCTTCCTGGAAGAGTGTGTGTTGAAGGAAAATGCGCAGATCGAGCGGAACGTCATCTATGACCGCTACAAGGTCTGGTGCGCCGACCTCGGCGACGATCCGATGCACCCGCGAACGTTTGCGACCGCCCTGAAAGAGCGGGGTATAACCGAGGGCTCGAAGGTCATGGGCCTTCGGACATGGCTCGGCATTCGCATGAAAAACGAGGCCGAACACCAGGCAGATGCTGCCGCCGGGTATCGCCAGGGGCAGCTATGATCGGCTCGGGACAGATAGGGGCAGATGGGCAGATGTTTCCCCAAACTTTTCCCCTGTATTTTCTCATATGGGACTTTTGGGGATCTATCTGCTTTAGTGTCCGTTTTCTGTTCTATCTGCCCTTAAAGAGAAATTGAAATTACAGGAGGTAATAAAATGGCACAAATAACCGAAAACCAGGTAGAACGGTTCAAAGAGGCTTGTATCAGGAACCGCCAGAAAGTTTGCCCCGTTCATACACAGGATCAACGATCACGGTGTTATCCACGAGGCCGAATGCCTCCAAGAGCGGTGTGCCGCGTGGTCGAACGCCGACCATTGCTGCTGGTTGATCTTCGGCAACAACGTGCTCGACATCCAGAGGAACGGGCACCCGGTTATCGATATGCTGCGAGGGGGGAAGGGCGACGAATGATCCCCCGTGACCGAAACGTGTCCTCACCGTGCCCGTCCTCGTATTGCCGACCGTCGACCACCGAACCTGTGAGGGGACAGACAAAATGAACCCACTCCCTCTCGTCATCGCCGCGGCCGTCCTGACGTTCGCGCTGGTCGTCCCGGTCACCCCGCCGGNNCCCCGCCGGCGCCCGTGCCGATCCCGCTCCCGCCCGTCACACTCGCGCCCACCCCGACGCCGGCACCGGTCCCGGGCCCGACCGTCGTCACCGTCCTCTGCGTCGGCTCCATGACGCGCCAGCGCGCCGAAGAAGGGCTCGCCGCGGTCCCGGCCGACCTGTGGACCTTCACGTTCGACCGCGCCGATGAGGGGACGAACTGGCGGCGCGGCGCCGACCTCATCCCGCACCAGCCGGGGCAGGGGGACCTCCCGCTCCCAACGACCAATCATACGCTCTGCCTGGCCGTCCGGAGCGAGTATCCGGACCCCGGCGACAACAACGGCGCGGCGATGTCCGGCCCGGCCTCCTGCGGCGTCTACGATACCGGGGTCACCAGCCAGTTCCGGGCGATCGTCCTCCACGAGCTCCTCCACACCGTCGACGGCATCGACGTGTACCACACTCGCGCCGAGATGGACGCCGACCCGGCGTTCGTCGCCTGGCTCGCGGCGCACCCGACCCCCGACGACGAGATGACCCTCTCGAACGCGTACGGCGTCGACCAGTGCCGCGCCCGAATGACCGACGACCACGAACCCTATTCGGAGATAGACGAACCATGACACGATATGTCTGTAACAAGTGCAACCTCGCCGCAAAAGCCCCATGCGAATTCGACGATCACGACGATCCCTCACCGGACCGCCCACTCCCTCGGGGATACTCGTGGGCTCTGGGAGATACTGCCGAGTGGGCAATCTGTTCAACCGACACCGAAACTCAACTCGGCTACCGCAACGATCGGATCAGGCTCCTCGAGGACCGGGTCCGCGCTCTTGAAGAACAGCGCAATGCCGACCTCGCGGAGATCCGGGGCGCCTTCGGCGCGGTGCAAGCGGCGCTCATCAAGCACGAACCGCGCCCGAATGACCGTCGACTACGAACCCTATTCGGAGACAAACGAATGATCAACACAATCCTGAACGAACTGCGAACAGAACTTGCCACTGCCAATCACACCCCGGTTTGGCGCAACGCAACTGAGCACGCGATCGAGATCATCGAAACAGTGGCTGCGGCACAGCCGAAGACCGGGGGTATGGCCAACCCCGACGCCCCGCCCCGTGAACCGTCCATCCGAATCGAGATCCCGATCGCCTACATCTCGTCGATCTCAATCGACGACGCGGTCGGCCCGGAGATCTACTTCGACCCCGACGCCTGCCCGAAGAACTGGGATGCCGCCTCGCTCCCCGTGCCGCTCGCGACCGCCATCCGCGCGGCGGAGATGCTCGAGGCTGCGCGCGAGAACCCCGCGCGTCCGCATCACCATCGACCTGCCGACCGTCGACCGCAAACTCGACAAAGGTGACTAACATGAAACTCCTGAACCTCTCCCTGATCGCCTGCCTGCTCCTCGCGGGCG
>DUGU01000139.1 GCA_013331215.1 Methanoregulaceae archaeon | reverse complement strand
GGGCGAGTCCTTCAGGAACGTGGCGTAGAGCTTCGTCGTCGGCGTGACCGTCACGTCCCGAAACGGGTCGCAATCGACCAGGTGCCGGATCTCGTCGCTCGACCGGACGATCGCGACCGTTTCGACGCCGGTCTCCTCCAGCATTGCTCTCTCCGCCCTCGCTTCGAGAGATCTCCTGTCCGCGGTCCCGGTCTCGAAGAGGACGTTGCCGCTGGCGATGACGGTCGCGACGTTCTCGAAGCCGAGACCCTCGAAGATCCGCCCGAGGTTCTCCATTCTCAGGGCCGGGTTCCGCCCGCTGTTGATCCCGCGGAGGAACGCCGCGTACCGGGTCATGCCGGCCGGACCTCCCGCCAGAGGTCTTCGTAGCGCGTCACGATGCCGCCATCCTCGCTATTCCGGGACTGCCGCCACGGCCATGTTCGGGACGGGCCTCTCATCCTGCGCTGCGGGCAGGTGGGCCCCGCCCCATTCGAGCATGGACCCGATGATCGGCAGGAGGGCCTCGCCGCGTTCGGTCAGGGCGTACTCGACCCGCGGGGGCACCTCCGCATAGACCTTCCGCGTGATGACCCCGTGCTGCTCGAGGTCCCGCAGGTGCTTGGTGATGGTCTTCGAGTTCACCCCGCACATCCTGTGCTGGAGCTCCGTGAACCGGACGACGCGGCCCCCGAGGTGCCAGACGATCAGGAGGTTCCACTTGCTCCCGATGATGTCGACGATGCTCTCTATGTTGCACCTGGGCTTCTTTTCACATTTCAAGGCGTTCTCCTCAATACTTACTTTGGAGAAATAATATTACAAAAAACCTCCTGGTGCCTTTAAACAACTTAAGGGAATACAGTTCTGACGAGAACCCATGACGATCAACATCGACAGGGACGCCTGCGCCGGGTGCGGAGCCTGTTCCGAGGTCTGCCCGGGAGGGATCATCGAACCGATGAAAGGGACGGCGCTCCCCTACGTGCCGACGGAGAAGGAGGGGCAGTGCCTCTCCTGCGGCCAGTGCGAGGCCTTCTGCCCGACCGGGGCCCTCGTCCAGGGGGACCGCACCGGGACGACCCCGGCGTCCCCGTTCGGGGCTCTCTCCGCGGAGCAGCTCGGGCTCTACCTGAAGAGCCGGCGCTCGGTGCGGCAGTACCGGTCGGACCCGGTCCCCCGCGAGACGATCGAGGCCCTCCTGGAGATCGCCCGGTACGCCCCCTCGGGCGGGAACGGCCAGCCCGTCGAGTGGCTCGTGATCCACGACCCCGACGAGGTGCGGAAGGTGGCCGCCCTGGTCGTCGACTGGATGCGGGAGCTGGCGCGAAGCGGCCACCCCATGGCCGCATACATCGCCCCCCTGGTCGCGGCCTGGGACCGGGGCACGGACATGATCTGTCGCGGCGCGCCCCACCTGCTGGTCGCCCACGTGCCCGCGGCGGTCCCGACGGGCNNGCCCCTGCAGGAGTACCTGGCCCTGCCCCCGGGCCGGGTCCCGGCCTACGCGATGATGCTCGGCTACCCCCGGTACCGGCCGCACCAGGTCCCCGGACGGAAGCCGGTGCGGGTGACCTGGCGGGAGGAGTGCCGTTGACCGGCGTGCTCGCCATCAACGGGA
Source organism: Methanoregulaceae archaeon (assembly GCA_013331215.1). Classification (GTDB taxonomy): domain Archaea; phylum Halobacteriota; class Methanomicrobia; order Methanomicrobiales; family Methanospirillaceae; genus UBA288; species UBA288 sp11384u. The sequence continues at coordinate 3,562 of DUGU01000139.1, read as the reverse complement.
GCCCGAGAAAGGGGTGGAATACCGCGATGCTGCTGGAGAGCGCCCTCGAGGGGGCCGCCTCGGCCGGCGCCCAAACCGAGCTCGTCCACCTCTACGACCTGGACTTCACGGGCTGCACGAGCTGCTTCGCCTGCAAGCTGAAGGGCGGGAAGAGTTACGGCCGGTGCGCGGTCCGCGACGAGCTCTCGCCCGTGCTCGACCGGGCGCGCGAGGCCGACGCGCTCATCCTCGGCTCGCCGATCTACTTCGGGACCGCGACCGGGATGATGCGGTGCTGCATGGAGCGGCTCCTCTACCCGTACCTGGTCTACACCCGACCGCCGGCCTCGCTCAACGAGAGGACGATCCCGACCGCGTTCATCTACACCATGAACGTCTCGGAGGAGCAGATGCGGGAGAACGCCTACACCGTGCACATCGGCTGGAACGAGAGCGTCCTGGCCCGGACGTTCGGGCGGGCCGAGTCCCTCTGCTCCTTCGAGACGCTCCAGCTCGAGGACTTCTCGAAGTACGTCTTCAGCTACGCCGACCCGGAGGAGCGGCGGGAGCGCCGCAGGACCGTCTTCCCGCAGGACCGCGAGCGGGCCTTCGCGCTCGGGGCGAGGCTCGCGAGCGGCGCGTGACCGCACGTCGCGCACCGGGGCGCGCCGCGGACCCCGTCGCCGTTCAGCTCCGGACCCGGGCCTCGGCGAACCGGACGGCCTCGGTCGCGACGAGCACGGCCTCGTAGTATTTTTCGATCCGGACGGCCTCGCCCGGCGTCTCGCCGGGGAAGAGGTTCGCGGCCCGTTCGAGCCGATCGGGGACCTCGACCCCCGAGTCCTCGAGCGCCGCGAGCATGGACCGGATCGACCCGTCGGCCGGCGCGGGCACCCCTTCGGCCACCAGCACGGCCTGCACGGCCCGCTCGACCGTCTGGCGCGCGAGCATGCAGAGGTCCTCGACCATGACGCCGTGCCCGGTCGACCGGGCGAGGGCGAGGCTCGACCTCGCCCGCCCGAGGAGTTCGCGTGCCTCCTCGGAGGATCTCCATTCGCCGGAGACGGGCCTGCGGGTCCGGTACACAGCACTCCCAACCATAGGAGCCGTCATGGGCGCTCCTCCTATATGATGATTGGTGATGGCGGGGGCTCGTGTGTCAGGAGGCGGCCCGGAGCTGCCCGGCGAGGACGCGGGCGAGCCGGTGCATCCCCTCCTCGAGCATCGGCTCGTCCGCGTTCGAGAAGTTCAGGCGCACGGTCCTGTCCCCGCCGCCGTCCGTGTAGAACAGCAGGCCGGGCAGGATCGCGACGTTGCGTTTCAGCGCGGCCTCGAAGAGCGCCATCGAGGAGCAGCCGGGCGGCAGGGTCAGCCAGACGAACATCCCGCCGTCGGGCCGGGTCCAGGAGACCTCCCCGGGGAAGAGGTCCGCGGCCAGGGCGAGCATCAGGTCGCGGTGGCGCCGGTACATGCCCGTGATCCTGGCGACGTGCTCGTCGATCGGGGCCGCGTCGAGGTACCGCGCCGCGACCTGCTGGGCGAAGGTGTTCGAGTGCAGGTCCGAGGCCTGTTTTGCCGTGACCAGGTGGTGCATCACCTCCGGCGGGGCCACGCACCACCCGAGGCGGAGGCCCGGCGCGAGGACCTTCGAGAACGAGCCCGTCATCAGGGTCCGCTCGGGCGCGAGCGCGCAAAGCGGCGTCAGGGGCGGGCCGTCGAAGCGGAGCTCGCCGTACGCGTCGTCCTCGACCAGGAGGGTTCCGGTCCCCTCGAGCGCGTCGGCCACCTCGCGCCGCCGTTCGGCCGACCAGGTGGTCCCCGACGGGTTCTGCGAGTTCGGCACGCCGTANNCCGTAGAAGAGCCGAGCCCCGGCGTGGGCCGCCCCGCCGAGCGCGCCCGGCTCGGGCCCGTCGGCGTCGAGCGGGACCGGCACGAAGGCCGGCTCGTACAGGCTGAAGGCCTGGATGGCGCCGAGGTACCCGGGCCGCTCGATCGCGCACGGGTCGCCCCGGCCGAGCAGGACCTTGCCGATCAGGTCCAGGCACTGCTGCGAGCCGTTCGTGATCAGGATCTCGTCGGGCGAGACCTCGAGCCCGAGCCGGCGGCGGTACCGGTCCGCGATCCAGCGGCGGAGCGGCGGGAACCCCTCGGTCGTCGCGTACTGGAGCGCGGCCGCTCCCTGCTCGTCCAGGACGGCGACGGCCGCGTCCCTGATCCCGGCCGTGTCGAAGCAGTCCGGGTTCGGCAGACCGCCCGCGAACGAGATCACCTCCGGGCGTTCGGTGACTTTCAGTATCTCGCGGATGAACGATCGCGGGGTATGCTCCATGCGGGGCGCGTACCGGTACTCCATGATGGCTCCGACCGGATCCGTTGGAGCGGAGATCTCATAGGCCTGTCCATGGCGAGATTCGACCGGCTCCAAACCTTTTTGTCCCGAGCAAGCCAGGGTTCATCGATCCCCCGTGACCGACGACCCCTGCATCTTCTGCAACCCCGAACCGGCCGACGTCCTCTTCGCGAACGACCGCTGGTACGCCCGTGCCGACAGGTACCCCGTGGCCGACGGCCACACCCTTCTGATCCCGTTCAGGCACGTCGCGAGCTTCTTCGACCTCTCGGCCGACGAACAGGCGGATCTCTTCGAGATCGTCGAGCAGGCCCGCGCCCGGCTCGGGGAGCGGTACGCCCCCGACGGGTACAACATCGGCGTCAACATCGGGCGGGCCGCAGGCCAGGCCGTGATGCACTGCCACGTCCATGTCATCCCGCGCCACGAGGGCGACGGGCGGGAGGACGGGTGGAAGGGAGGCATGCGGCGCGTGGTCCCGGCCGGCGACTACCGCGACCACATGTGATCGATGGCCGCGAGAAAGACCGGGATCAGCAGGTAGGAGAAGGACGAGAGATCTGGGGCCGGGAACGAGAGGAGGACGGCCAGGAGCGCGGCGGCCGGGCTGCAGAGCGAGCGGGCGTACCCGAGCCGGGCCTCGGCCGGGGTGATGGGCGCGTGCAGCAGGTTCGGGTGCCGGACGAGGTAGTACCGTTGCGCGCCGTAGAGGAGGCCGATCGCGGCCAGGTTCGCGGCGAAGACCCAGATCGCGATCCGCGCGGAGCCGTAGTCCGAGGTCAAAGCGCTCGAGAACGGGACGAAGACGATCCCCAGGAGCGTGATAAGGTTCAGGTTGACGAACGGCCGGTCGAGCCGGGCGACGAGTCCGAAGAGCTGCTCGTGGCCCAGCCAGAAACTCATCAGCACTAAAAACGCGATGGCGCAGGCGAGGATCTGCGGCCAGAGCCCGAGCACGAGGCCGGGCAGGACCACGTCGGGCGAGAGCTCGGCCGGGACCGACGGCACCCCGATCGAGAGAACGAGCAGGGTCATCGCGATCGCGAAGATCCCGTCGGTCAGGGCCTCGACCCGGTCCTTCGCGACCTCCGTCCCGCGCGCCATCGCTTCTGATCTGGAGCGGCGCCGGTTAAAATAGTGGCGACGGCCGTTGCCGGCCTACCGCAGCTCGCGGTTCATCGCGATCGCCTTCTTCGGGCACTCGTTCGCGCAGATCCCGCAGCCCTTGCAGA
>DUGU01000286.1 GCA_013331215.1 Methanoregulaceae archaeon | reverse complement strand
ACTTCGACCGCGCCCTCGAGATGGTCCACGAGCTCTGCATCACGCACGGTCTCTACCTGCTCAACTCGGTCAACCCGTTCCGGCTCGAGGGGCAGAAGACGATCGGGTTCGAGGTGGTCGATCAGCTCGGCGCCGTCCCCGATAGAATCGTCCTGCCGGTCGGGAACGCGGGCAACATCTCGGCCGTGCACAAGGGGCTCAATGAGCTCCTCGCACTCGGCTTCATCGACCGTTTGCCCATGATGACCGGTGTCCAGGCCGCCGGCTCGGCCCCGATCGCGCGGGCCGTGGCCGAAGGCCTGCCCGTTGTCGTGCCCGAGCCCTGCCCCGAGACGATCGCGACCGCGATCCGGATCGGCGCGCCGGTCAACGCCGAGAAGGCGCTCACCGCGATCCGCGCGACCGGCGGGACCGCGACGACCGTGACCGACGCCGAGATCCTGGCCATGCAGCGCGACATCGCGCGGAAGGAGGGGATCGGGGTCGAGCCGGCCTCGGCCGCCTCGGTCGCCGGGATCAAGCGCCTGGTCGAGGAGGGCGCGATCGACCGGGACGAGCGGATCGTATGCGTCGTGACCGGCCACCTCCTGAAAGACCCCGAGACGGTGATTGCACAATGCGAGCCCCCCATCGAGATCGACGCGGACCTCTCCTCGCTGCTCTCTGCGCTCTCCTTCTGATCCCGGTCCTGGCCGCGGCCCTGCCGGCCGTGGACTACCGGATCGAGGAGAACGGGACGGCGTACACGGCCACGGTCGAGCTCGAGCAGGCCGAGGTCTACGCCTTTGCCGAACCCGGGGTGCTCGGCGAGCAGGTCCCTGCCCGGGTCTCGGGAATCCGGCTCGCGGCGCCGAACGGGACCGGGGTGACGTACGAGGACCTCGGCGGCTCGGTGATCTCGTTCCCCAGGGGGAACTACACCATCTCCTTCGCGGGGGAGATCAAGGACTCGCAGCTCCAGCAGGTCTACGACCGCGCCTACCGTGCGAACGTGACCGTTCCGGCCGTGTACAACGTCACGAACCCGATCCTCGGCGGGTACTCGCAGGGCGCGAACGTCACGACCCTGCCCGGCGGAGCGACGGAGCTCACCTGGCAGTCGACCCGCGAGGTCCGCGTCCGGTTCTACGACTCGGGGCGCGAGTCCCTGCTCTGGTTCTTTGCGACGACCTGGGTCGTGGTCGCAATCGTCCTCCTCTTCCCGTTCCTGCTCAACCGGCTCGCGCGCGGCGGCCGGACCTAGGACTGCTCGCGCCGGAGGTATTCCCCGAGGCATTCTCCGGCTTCGTGCATGTCCGGACCGGGTGGCGACCACGTGCTCCGGCCTATCCGGGCCCGCCCGGCAGCCCCGGAACCATGGAACGGGTGCAACGGATCGAAGGACCGCCGAACGGCGGATGGAGAGGCTCGGAGATGCCTCCGCCGTGCCAACGACGTGGACACGGCCGGCGTCACGGTCGAGCCCTATCCGCCGCGGCCGTCGTCGGCCGACCCATGATGGTGTATTCGGCTGCGATCGCGATCCCGACGCGAAGCATGGCGGGGTGGTCGCCGACGGTGTTGGGCTCTTCAACGGCCGCTGAAATCCGGGATCCCCATCCCCTTCTTCTTTTCCACCGAACGGAGGCCGTGCAGGCCGTTGTTGCGGACATTGGCCCCTCGATCGCGGGCCGATCGATAGACTCATCGGCTTTGCAGCCATACTCACGAGTATGGTCGAGGCGACAGCGGACAGGACCGCTCTCGTCCTCCTGCTCGCCGCTCTGCCGGTCGTTCCTGCCGGGGCGGTACCGGCGATCGACGGTATATCGGTCTTTCCGAACGACCATATCTGGAACGCCCGGGTCGACGCGCTGCCCGTCGACCCGGACTCCGCCCTTTCGTCACGACTATAGGCGCCGCCCGCCCCGTGCATGCCGACTTCAGCTCCGGCCTTCGGGAGGGCGGGCCCTATCGGCATCCCCTTCGTCACCGTGCCCGGCACGCAGCCAAAGGTCCCGGTCACGTTCGAGTACGGAGACGAGGGCGACCCGGGCCCGTACCCGATCCCGCCGGACGCGCCGATCGAGTGGTGCTCGGCTCACCACATCCTCGTCCTCGACCGGGACCACCGTCTCCTGTACGAGGTGTACGCGGCCGAGAAGCAGTCCGACGGTTCGTGGCACGCCGGCTCGGGCGCGGTCTTGGACCTCGCTTCCTACGCTCCGGCCCGAGGGGTATACCTCGGCCGATGCGGCCGGCCTTTCGCTCCTGCCCGGCCTCGTCCGCTACGACGATCTCGCCGCCGGCGAGATCACCCATGCGATCCGGTTCACGGCGCCGGAGACCCGCCGGGCTTTTGCCCGGCCCGCACGTCACCATGCCTCGAGCCTGACGGCCGCCCGGTATCCGCCGATGGGCCAGCACTTCCGCCTCGGGGCCGACTTCAACATCCGGGCCTTCTCACCGGAAGTCCGGGCGGTTCTCCGGGCCCTGAAGGAGTACGGCGTGGTCCTCGCCGACAACGGCTCATCCCGGTGCCTCCCGGGAGCGCCCCACCCCCGGTGGAACAACGATCATCTTGCCGGGCTCCCACTGGTGCCCGGGTCCGCCTTCGAGGCCGTCGACGTCTCGTCGCTGATGGAGGACTCCGGCTCGGGGCGCGTCCGGCCGGCCGCACCGCCGGCCGTCGTAACGGTCCCGGGGTGTACCAACCTTCCGTCCGATCCGAATGGTGACGGCCTCTACGCGGATGCGAACGGCAACGGCCGGTTAGACTTCGCCGACGTCGCCTGGTTCTTCAACAATCTGTGAGACGATTGCGCCTCACCTCTTTTCTTTTCCAGACGACGCGGCCGGAAACGACACCCGCCGGTCGTCTTGCGAGTGCAGGATGAACGAGATGTCTTCGGTCCGCAAGTGTTATCTCCGTTCGCCCGCATCTCTCGACCGAATGTCACGATCTTCCGAGAACTCCCGGTCAGCAGGGAAAACCTGCTCGACAGGTCCATGACCCCTGCGAATGACAGGATGACCTCCCCGGGGATTGTTCTCCGCGATACCGGAGATCCGTCCACAGTAACCTGATCGAGAAGGACCTATCGGCAGATACGCACCATGACGCTGGACGATGCACAGCAGCTGTTCGGGTTCTTCTTCGCGATCTATTTCGTCCTTATAATCGAGCGCTCAAATGATACGTACGGCTCGTGGGATACCTACTCCGCCTGGAGCGGAAAAACATACAATATCAATCGCCTTGTCACGGCATGGCTGTTTCTCGTCCTCCTGCCGGTGACGCATTTCGCGGTCCTGTTCACGCTCCTCGGACTGTTCGATGTCACCTTCGCTCCGACGATCGCCGGCGTCGCGAACATCGTCCTGATCAGCATCGGTTCGTTCTTCAGTTTCGGATACTTCAGGCTGTACGAGGCGGTCCTGCACACCTTCCCCGAATCGTTCTTCTCCGACGATGAACGACAGGGCCGTGCGCTGGAGATTCGCCCGAATTTCTGGGCGCACTTTATCCCGGCCCTCCTCTACATCACGGTATCGACTCTTCTGCTGCTGGTAACCCTGTACATCTGAGACGGTCCACGGCCGGGTGCGGAGTACCGGCCGTGACAGGCCGCGAAGAGCACGACGGACCGCAGGGAACCCCGATGCCCGGCTCATCTCCTCCGTGCCCGAAGGCATTCGCGCCCGACTCCGGGATCCCGTCGTCCGGGACGGCGACAGCCCGGGCACGGTGCTCATACGGGATCCGGCTGGAACGACTGGACCGGATGGGGGCCGGCAGACGGACGGATCGCCGGAGGGGATCCGAAACCCGAGAGATACCGAGGGCCGGGCATACGCCATTCACCCGATCCTGAACCCTCTCATGGAGACGGACCCGTTCTGAAATCCTTCGTGAGTGAACCGGATTCCTTCTCCCTCTTTCTGGAGCGCGGTGGCATAGATCATCGGGAGGTAGTGGTCGAGGGTCGGTGCCGCCAGGGAGCCCCCCTCGCCCGCGGACGGGTACTCGATCAGGGCGCGGTGTTCTCCCGCGACGAGGTGGGCGCGCAGCTCCTCGTCCGCCACCACGGCCCATTCGACGGGCGGGGCGTCGGTATCGGGATCGGCGAGGCCGAGGTTGTGGACCATGTTCCCGCTGCCGATGACGAGGACGCCCATCGACCGGAGGGCGCGCAGCCTCGTCCCCAGCTCGTAATGGTACCGTACCGCCTTCGGGTGCCAGTCGGCGAAGGAGTAGTCCAGGCTCATCTCGAAGACCGGGATATCTGCCGACGGGACCATGTGCCGGAGGACCGCGTAGGAGGCATGGTCGAGCCCCCATGCCCGGTCGCACCGGATGGCCCCGTCGCCCAGGCCCGTTACTCGTTCCGCACATACGGGCGCCCCCCGACACTCGTACTTCACCCGGTAGAGGTTCTCCGGAAACCCGTAGAAGTCGTAGATCATTCGGGGTCGGTCCGTGCAGGTGACGAAACTCCCCCGTGTCAGCCAGTGCGCCGATATGACCATGATGGCCTCCGGCCGGGGCAGGGAGGCGCCCAGGTCGGCAAGGCTCCTCGTGAACCCGTTCGAGAGCACCATGTTCATGGGCAACCCGTGCCCGATGAAGAGCACGGGCATCCTTTCCGCGTCACCGCCGGTCGTCATCGGGGATGCCACCGGGATGGATTGGGCCGGCGTGATATATCGGCCTTTGCATGGGGACGCCGTCGGAGATGGTCGGTTNNCCGTGCCGGATTGCTGCTCCCGTCCGCGCAAGAAGTTCGTATATATGAGAACAATCAATCTGTTACCATGAAAGCCGAGTCTTTCAAGATCAGCGACGGTGTCTACTGGGTCGGCGTACTCGACTGGGACCTGCGGACATATCACGGGTACACCCTGAAAGGGACGACGTACAACGCCTATCTTGTCTTCGGTAAGGACAGGGTCGCCCTGATCGACAACACGTACCCCGGCACGTCAGCCCAGATGTGGGGCAGGATCACGCATGCCTTCGCCTGCGAGAACCGCACCCCCACGGTCGACGTCATCATCCAGAACCATATCGAGCGCGACCACTCGGGGGCGCTCGTAGAGGTCCATAAAAAGTTCCCGGGCGCGCCGATCTACTGCACCGAGATCGGGAGGAAGGGACTCCTGAAGCACTACCCCGCGCTCGCCGACGCCGAGTTCGTCGTCACGAAGACCGGTCTGTCGGTGGACCTCGGCGGCAGAACGCTGGAGTGCGTGGAGACCCCGCTCCTGCACTGGCCCGACAGCATGGAGACGCTTCTCGCCCCGGAGGGAATCCTCTTCTCGAACGATGCCTTCAGCCAGCACCTCTGCTGCGCCCAGCGGTACGACAGGGACATCCCCGAGGCCTTCCTGATGGATGCAGCGGCCAAGTTCTACGGCAACCTGCTCGTCCTGCCCTCGAAGCTTCTCGTGAAGAAGGTGGACGAGCTCGGGAAACTGGGTGTCCTGGAAAAGACGAGGATGATCGCCCCGGCGCACGGCCAGATCTGGACGGACCCGGCGCCGATTCTCAAGGCGTACACGGAGTGGGCGACGGGGGTCTGCCAGGATAAGGTGACGATCGTCTACGACACCATGCACCACTCCACGCAGATGATGGCGCACGCGATCGCCGAGGGCCTGATCGCCGGCGGCATGGAAGTCCGGATGTACTATCTCCACGAGGACGAGCGGAGCGAGATTGCGAAGGACATCCTGACCAGCAAGGGTATCTGCGTTGGCATCCCGACGATCAACGACGCCCCGTACCCGAGCGTCGGCGATATCATCTACTACCTGAAGGGGCTACGGTTCGACCGTACCGGGCGGCGGCGCGGTGCCGTCACGTTCGGCTCCATGGGAGGACGCGGCGGCGCGGTTAAGAAGATCGCGGACGAGCTCACCGAGGCCGGGTTCGACGTGAAGGAGCAGAAGGAGGTCTACTTCGTGCCGGACGAGAGCGAGCTTCTGGCCTGCTTCGAGATCGGCAGGAGGTTTGCCGAATCCCTGAGAGAGCCCTCGACCCTACCGCGCCCTGAAGGGCGACCAACCGCGAGCGACAGCACCACCGCCTGAGCCGTGCCCGCAGCGCGCGGGGTCAGTCGACTCCCTCCCCGAGGCCGCGCGGCCCGCAAACTTAATCCCCCTTCCCTCCCTTTTCTCGGCCGTATGACCACGACACTCCACAACGGAGAGCAGTGCAATCGCCTTTTCGGCATCGGCATGGGCGCATGGGCGGCCGACCAGTTCGCAGACGCGGGAGGGCTCCATGTCGTACCTTGACGTCGGGACCGAGAACTCGGGCGGCATCGGCCTCTACTACGAGGACCACGGCACGGGCCGGCCGGTGGTGCTGATCCACGGGTGGCCGCTCTCGGGCGCCTCGTGGGAGCGGCAGCTCGCGCCCCTGCTCGAGGCCGGGTACCGCGTGATCACGTACGACCGCCGGGGCTTCGGCGAGTCGGACCATCCGGCCATCGGCTACGACTACGACACCCTCGCCGACGACCTGAACCTCCTGATGACCGAGCTCGACCTTCGCGACGCAGTCCTCGTCGGGTTCTCGATGGGCACAGGCGAGGTGGCGCGGTATCTCGGCACCTACGGCTCATGGAGGGTCGACCGGGCGGTCTTCATCGCGTCCATTCCCCCGTTCCTCCTGCAGACGCGGGACAATCCCGAGGGCGTCGACGGCGCGGTCTTCGACGAGATCCGGCGGGCCATCGTCAACGACCGCCCGGCGTACCTGACGCGCTTCTTCGAGGACTTCTACAACCTCGACGTCTGGGGAGGGAGCCGGATCAGCGAGGAGGTCGTCCGGCTCAGCTGGGACGTCGCGTCCGGCGCGTCGTCCATCGGGACGCTCGCGTGCGTGGCGGCGTGGCTGACCGACTTCCGGGACGACCTCCCGCGGATCGACGTGCCCGTCCTGATCATCCACGGAGACGCGGACCGGATCCTACCTATCAACGCGACCGGCGCCCGCCTCCACAAGGCCCTCGACGACAGCCGGTACGTTGTCGTCGAGGGCGCGCCGCACGGTATGTGCTGGACCCACGCGGACGAGGTCAACCGCGCCCTGCTCGAGTTCCTCGGCGAATGCGCCCCGCCCGTGAACGTGCCCGTCGCGGCGCCGCAGTAATCACCCGAGCCGGTACCGGAGCAGGGCGGCCACGCCTCCGAGGCCGTCGAGTCGTTCGCCCGGCTCGAACTCGGACGAGAGAACCGCAACCGTCGCACCGAGCTGCTCGGCGGCCTCCATGAGGGACTGGGCCGCGCGGTCGCGCAGGAGCCGGTCGACGACCAGCACCTGCTCGGCCGCGCCGTATTCGACGGCTCGCCGTGTCTCGGCCATGCCGTAGGCGACCGCGCCGTCGGTCGCGATCCGGCGGATCACCTCCTCCATCAGCGTGACCTCGCGGGCGAGCTCGGCGTCGCCGGNNCCGATCGCCTCCTGGACCGCGCCCTTCCCGATCCGCCGGGTCTCGGCGAGGGTCATGCGGGCCCCGATGGCGGGAGCGGCCGCGCGGAGCCGGGCCGCGAACTCCTCCTTGACGAAGCCCGGGCCGGCCACGACCAGCGGCCCCTCGACCTGGCTCAGGAGCTCGATCAGGCGGTCGTAGAATCCCTGCCGACCCCCGCCCTCGTCGCCCTTGCCGCTCCCGGCCGTGACGGCTGCTACGAACTCCGGGCCGTACTGCCGGATCCGGTAGAGCTCGGCCTCCCCCTCCTCGAGCGCGAGGACGTGTACGAGCGACGCGGTCGAGGCCCGCACTGCCCGCTCGATCCGCTCGAAGTCGGAGGGGCGCCAGGTGCGGAGCACCGAGACCTCTGTGTCGGGCTCGAGGTTGAAGGTGTGGTAAGCTCCTGGCTCGGGGCCGTACACGATCGGCCCGGCGACCCGGAGCCGGGTCGTGGTCGTATGGAACTCGATCCGCTCGGCCCGGAGCCCGAGCCGGACCGGCCGCTTCTCGGGCTTCTCGGGCCGGAGCTTATCCGTCGGGACGTCGACCGCACGAAACGTGGTCGCGTAGACCAGCGCGCCCGGCACGACCAGGTGCGAGAGGTGCCAGAGGTCGTCCAGGGTCTCCGGGGTGAAGCGGCACTCGCCGAAACCGCGGCGGAGCTCGCCGCACTCAGCCCGCATGGACGGCGGCCACCTCGGAGCCGCCGGGCGGCACGAAGCGGGCCACGGCCTCGGTGTTCAGCACGGCCTTCGCCGAGCGTCCGCCGTCGCCGCCGAGGTGCTCGCGAAGCGTCCTGAGCACCTGCCGCGCCGTGTCGTTCGGCTCGAACGGCCCGGGCCGGAGCACGACCTGGACCTCGGCCCTCGGGGCGACTGCGGACGGCGGACCGCCGACCACGCCGGCCGGGCCGTACCCGATCGCGACGCCGAGCGGGACCGAGCGGAACCAGGTCCGCTCGCCGCGGACGATGAACGAGCCGCGCCCGACGTACTCGCCGGCCTCGGGGGTCTTCGAGACCTGGTCCGGCCGGGCCGCGTACACGTCGGCCGCGAGGTGGCCGGCGCGCCATGCCCCCGAGAACGAGGCCGCGAACTGCGCGACCTCGTCCCAACGCTCCGTCGGGCCCTTGACGATCACGACCGAGGCCCCGTGGACGTCGGCGTGGACGAAGGTGTCGTTCCCCTCCATGTACCGCTTGACCAGCTCCTCGTTCTGGCCCGCGTCCCTGCCCCCGAGGACCAGCGCGCCGTCCGAGGTCTCGAACCAGCGGAACCGGTGGTACCAGCGCGGTTTCGCGCGTTTCGCGGCGATTGCGGCCTTCGGCGCGGCCTTCGGAGGGGCCGCGGCCATCGCGGCGAGGGCGCCGGCCCGCTTCTTCTTGAACTTCTTGGCCTGATCGTACAGCCGCTCGACGTTCTGCTCGACCGTCTCATGGACATACAGGGTCACGTGCTCCCCGAGGTCGACCTCGACCGAGGCCGTGGCCGGGTCGACACGGACGATCCGCTTCGCGACCGGGTTGTCCGCAGTCTTGAGTACCTGCGCTATCTCCTGCCACGAGCGCGTCCGGCTCGCCGTCGCAAGTGTCGTGATCACCTCGGCCGCGAGCGTGTACTGCTCGTACACGACCTCGGCGAGGCGCTCGTACCGGGCGATCTTCGCCTCGAACCCGACCACGGCCGTGACCTGCTGCCGCCGGATCCGCTCCTCGCGAGAGAGCTCCTCCTGCTTCGCCACGGCCGCTTTCGGCGGAGCGTGCGGGTAGAGCGCCTCGAGGGCCTCGTCGAACGAGGGCAGGGTCGCCTCGACCTTCATGCCCGCGAGCGGGATCGGCCACGCCCCCTTCTTGGCGAGGACCGGCGCCGGGTGCTCGACCACGTCGCGGATGAGCGACTCGAGCGCGGCGTAGACCGGCGCCGGGTCGACGGCATTCGCCATCGCGCTCCGGTCGACGCCTGCGCGGACGCAGACCTCCTCGGCGAACGGCCCGCCGAGCCGAAGGCCGACCGCGAGGGTCCGGACCAGGTCCCGGTCCGCCTCCGCGAGCAGAGACGCAAACGGGGCCGCAGGGGGGATCGGGACCGGACGGTCCTTGAGCGTGTACTCGGCCCCGGGCACGACCTCGCGGTCGCGGAACCGGTGGTGCCAGAGGGGCTTGACGATCACCCAGTCCGCGTCGCAGAGGACCACGTTCCCTTCGTCGAAGAGCTCGAAGACCAGGTGATAGCTCGTGTCCTTCCGTCCGATCTCGAACGAGACGATCCGCTCGAGCCCGTGCTGTTCGACCGCGAGCACGCGCCCGCCCTCGAGGTGTTTCCTGAGCAGCATCGCGAACGACGACGGCAGCTTCGGGGGCTCGGGCGCCGTCCGGATGCGGTGGAGCCGGCGGCCCGACTCGATGAGGAGATGGTACCGCGCATGTTCCTGGCCGTTCAACCGGATCCCGAGCAGCTTCTGGTCGTACTGATAGACCTTCCCGATCCAGAGCGGCATGGCCCGCCGGAGGTCCGCGACCACGGCCAGCAGGTCCACGCCGCTCATCCCCTGTGCGGTCGCCATTAAATACCAAGATACATATGCCCTGACGCCTAAAAAATAGGTTCACTGGTGTCATGACCGAAACCACAGTCGATACGCCGAGATCAGGTTCCGGCGCCAAGGCCGAACGGGTCCGCTCCGAGAAGCAGCAGGCCCACCTCCACCGGATCGAGCGGACGCTCGCGGCCTGCTTCCTCGGCATGCTCGCTGGGTGGCTCTCGATCGTGCTCGGCGGGACGCCGGACGCGAACATGGTCCAGCCGAACGCCCTCCTGGGGCTCGTCATCCTCGCGGCCGCGATAGTGGTTCAGCGCCACCTCTTCATCCTGCTCCGGATCGACACGCCCCCGCTCGCGACCAAGGACTGGATCTACCAGGGGTTCCTGACCTTCGCGCTCTGGTTCATCACGCAGNNATCCTGCTCACGACCTCCGCCCCCACCGTCCTGTAGGTCGCCATGCGGATCGCCGTCGTTCACCGTGAGCGGTGCCACTCGCGAAAGTGCGGCACCGAGTGCATCTCCTACTGCCCGCGCGTCCGGACGGGAGACGAGACGGTCGTGCTCGGCGAGGACGGGCGGGCCGTCATCTCGGAGGAGCTCTGCGTCGGCTGCGGGATCTGCATCAAGAAGTGTCCGTTCGACGCGATCGAGATCGTCTCCACCCCCGAGGAGCTCGACCGGCCCACGCACCGGTACGGCCAGAACGGGTTCGTACTCTACGGTCTGCCGACGCCGGTGGAGGGGAAGGTCACGGGCCTCCTCGGCCCGAACGGGATCGGGAAGTCGACCTCGGTCAAGATCCTCTCGGGGACGCTCCGGCCGAACCTGGGAATCTTCGACCGCGAGGTCGGGTGGGACGAGGTGCTGAAGGGCTACGCCGGGACCGAGCTCTTCGAATACCTCTCGCGGGTCGCGAAGAAGCAGATGAGGGTCGCGGTCAAGCCGCAGTACATCGACCAGATCCCGAAGGTCTTCCAGGGGACGATCGCCGAGCTCCTGAGCACGACCGACGAGCGCGGCGCGCTCGGGGGGTACGTCGACGCGCTCGGTCTCGGGCCGATCGTGGACCGGACCATCGGCACCCTCTCGGGCGGCGAGCTCCAGCGCGTCGCGATCGCGGCCTGCCTCGCCCGAGAAGCCGACTTCTACTTCCTCGACGAATGCACGCCGTTCCTCGACGTGTACCAGCGTATGGTCGTGGCCCGGCTCGTGCGCGAACTCGCGACCCTGCGCCCGGTCGTGATCGTCGAGCACGACCTCGCGATCCTGGACATGCTCGCGGACACGGTCCACGTCGGGTACGGCACGCCCGCGGTCTTCGGCGTGATCACCCGGCCGAAGGGGGTCCGGGTCGGGATCAACCAGTACCTCGAGGGGTACCTGGCCGAGGAGAACGTCCGTTTCCGCGAGTACCCGGTCGTCTTCGAGAAGCGGGCGCACACGAAGGGGAGCCGGCGCGAGCTCCTCTTCACCTTCCCGCGGATGACGAAGACGTACCCGTCCTTCCGCCTCGAGGTCACGGGCGGCGATGTCCGGCGCGGCGAGGTGCTCGGCGTGGTCGGCGCGAACGGGATCGGGAAGTCGACCTTCGCGCAGCTGCTGGCCGGCGTCCAGGCTCCCGACGGCGGGCTGCTCGCCGAGTCGGTGAAGATCTCGTACAAGCCCCAGTACCTCAAGGGCGACACCTCGGTCCCGGTCGAGTTCCTGCTCCGGGGGGTCACGAACCGGTTCGACTCGTCCCAGTTCCAGCACGACATCGTCGACCCGCTCGGCCTCAAGCCGCTCCTCCCGTCCCCGGTGGACACCCTCTCGGGCGGCGAGCTCCAG
>DUGU01000200.1:8406-12303 GCA_013331215.1 Methanoregulaceae archaeon | reverse complement strand
CAGTGGAGCGGGGGAGGGCTGGGGGACTGCCAGCGCATCTCGTAGCCGTCGGATCCCACGTAGGTGATGCTGACCTGCCCGGCGCCATCTACGACCCCGTAGAAGTGCCCCTCGGTCCGGGTGTGCCGCCGCGTCCTGCCGACATCGTGCTCCATGTCGAGCGAGAACCGGCCGATCCGGATCTCCTTCGATTCGATCCTGGCCAGCTCCAGCACGATCGTGCGCAGGTCGTGGACCACGACGCCGTACGCACTCAGGAGATCCCGTTGCTGGGGCTGGATCTCCGCCTCGCAGCCTACCGACGGCAGCAGCGCCATGGCCACGAGTTGTGTCTGGAGTACAACATCTGCTGTCCTGGCCATCGAGGCCTCCTCCCTCCTCGGGACCATCATCGTCAACATCTTTCTCTCCCCCGAATCGACAGGTTCATACGTACCAGGTACGATTACTCAGTTGGCATGTGCGCAACCGAATGCCGCGTTCTTCACCTGTGCGATGAATCGTCGTTCCGCACACTTACCTTGACGGTAAATTGATATATTTATCACGACCTTTCGAGTTCATCATCTCTTTTCAAATTCATCGGATCGATGAATATTTATTACAATAATTAACGTTAACCCCTAACCTGAACATTGACCTCATGGTCTCAACGATTGACGGCAATCAGGGGCATGGATGGGGGCAATTTCCCATATCCGCCCCCGATCTCCGCGAATTCTTCAGGACATTCTTCGACTTCCTCCTCTTCTCGTCGCTCTTCATGGGGATGCAGGGCATAGGGATGGTCTATGTCTCGTACCTGATCCAGGGGATCACACCGTCTCCCATGGCCCTGGCCATCATGCTGCTGGTCCCGTTATCGGTCTACAACATGAACCGGAAGACCGACGAGGAGGAGGACAGCGTCAACCACCCGGCCCGATATCAATTCACGAAGCGATTCGGGAAGGCCCTCGAGTACGGCGCTCTCATCGCGTACGCGCTCGCCGTGCTGATCGCCGTCCCGTTCGGTCTGGGGGCCGTGCTTGTCACGCTCGTGCCACTCGTCGCGGGCATACTCTACAGCGTGCCGTTGCTTCCCCCAAGATTTGGATACAGGCGTCTCAAGGAGATCCCGGTCATGAAGAACCTCGTGGTCGGTAGCTCCTGGGCGATCATTGTGGCGTTCCTCCCGTGCATGATTGCGGGAGTCCCCCTCACTCTCCAGACGCTGCTCACCCTCGTCCTGTTCTTCTCCTACGTCTTCATCGCGTCGGCCATGCCCGACATGCGCGACCGTGAGGGGGATGCCATGGCAGGCGTCATCACTATCCCCGTTCTGATTGGCCTCGACCGGACCAAGCAGGTGCTCAACGCCCTAAACTGGTCCACAGCCATCGCGGTGATCGCCGTCGGGATCTGTGCGACGCTCCCCCCCCTGCTCATGGCTCTCTTCGCCGGGACGCTCTGCTACACCCAGTGCTGCATCACCTCTTTCGGCCGGCTCGTCTCGCCCGACCGGATCTGCGACATCTTCCTGGACGGCGGGTTCGTGATCATCGGATCGGCGGTCTTCCTGCTGCAGGCGATAGTCCCCTTGCTCCTCTGATCGGTGTCTAGGAGGTTCATAGGAGCGATGAACCTTCGCTCCGCCGATGAACTTTGAAAAGGCTGATATGCTGGAGGTACGTATGAGTCTGTAGAAGCATTCGCGGACTGTGTGGCTGATGAACAACCTTGAAGTCTTTGAGAAATACAAAAAGGCGATCCAATCCATCTACGGATCGAGACTGATGATACAGATCCTGCTCTCGGTCGAGGAGGGCGGAACGCCGCTCTCAGCGCTCCGCGAGATCACGGGCAGTACCTCGCAGGCGCTGATCCCGAAGATCCGAAAGCTCGAGAGCCTCTCCCTAGTGGAGTCACGCGGGCCGGGATACGCGCCCACGACCTTTGGCAGCCTAATAGCGAGGAAGATCGGGGACTTCTCCCTCACCATGGGCACGCTGACCGCCCACCTGAAGTTCTGGGAGGACCACGACATCTCCACGATCCCGTTGCCCCTACTCGAGCGGATCGGCTGCCTGCTGGACTCGGAGGTCGTCTATGACACCGGCACGGACATCATGCACGTCTATTATCGCTTTCTCCAGCTCCTTAGCGAGGCAAAACAGATCGCCGGTGTCTCGGCTATAATGAACCCCGGCCTAGCCGAGATGCTCGGCCAACGGGTCATCGAGGGTGTGCCCGTTGACCTGCTCGTGAATCCGATAACGATTTCGCTGCTCGAGAAAGAGCCGTACCGATCCCAGATGAACATCCTGACCTCATACGACAACTTCCATATCTGGATCACAGAACGGCCGATCGGGTATGGCCTCACGGTCACCGAGTCCGCCGTTTCGCTTGGGTTCTACAAGCGGGATGCCCAGATCTACGACAGTTCGACCGATATCTTCTCCCGTCATCCGGCCGCAGTCGGCTGGGGGCGGGAGTTATTCGAGCACCTGCGCGCCGAAGCGGTGCTCTTCCAGAACTTCTGACGCGGCCCGGAGAGATCCCCCTTCGGGGATCTCCAGCACCATCTCCATGGCACCGGTCGAGGCCGGTATTTTTTTTTCTGCAGATCCGTGCGAAGTGACGGGCAAGCGGGAGGTGAGCGAATTTGCGGCCGATAGGCGCTGAAGGAGTGATCGTACAGGGAAAAGAAGGAGTTACCGAAGGCCTGCGGCCCAGCGCTGTGCGGGGTACCAGCGGAGGAACATCTTGCTCGGCGGTTTCGTGCCGTTCGCGGGGTCTCCGGGAGATAGACGGCCCAGGCCACTGCCCGAGGCGGAATACCGGGTTCCGGACGAGGTGGAGAGGCCGCTCCGCGACGAGCCGGCCATGCCCCCGATCGTGTAGCGCTTGACGCCGAAGCGGCTGGTCGGCTCGGCCGAGATCGCCCCGGTAGCGGTCGTGGTCGCGATCGTCATGGTCACGACCGGAGTCGTGCCCGTCGTCGGGACCGTGGTCGGCACGGTCGTCGGGATGGCCGTTGGGATGGGCGTGGGAGTCGGGGTCGGCACCATCCCGCTGAGGTACGGTGTGATCGCGTCGTACCAGTTCTTCGCGATCTTCTTCTCACCGCTCTCGCCCGGGTGGACATAATCCGGCGGCTGATTGTCCTTGACGCCGTCGTAACCGTAGTACTGGTCGACGAGAACCACTCGCGATTCGGGCGTGTTCGACCGTTCCACGATCCGTACGATCTCCTGGTTGAGGTCGATCAGCGACTGCCGGTAGTAGGTTGCGGGGGGCAGGGTCGCCATGAAGATCGTGACCCGCGGGTTCTTCTGCCGCAGCACCTTGATGATCTTCTCGATGTTGACGACCGTCTGGTTCGTGGGGACGCCGTGCAGCACGTCGTTCGTGCCGACCAGCAGGAGCACCATGTCGTAGTTGTAGGACTGGGTCCAGTCGGAGAGGTAGCCTGGCTCCCACCGGTCATCGGGAACTCCGTGCAGAATCTCATCGCTGGTGTACCCGCCGTGCCCCTCGTTGTCCTGATCGAAGCTGAGGTTCGGGAAATTCGGCATCTTCCACGAGCCGACGAAATCGACATCGTAGTCGCTCTTCTTGAGGTCGTTCCAGAGCCAGTAGCGGTAGGTCGGGTGCTTGGCCTGTTCCGTGGTCATGACGCTCCCCTTCGTTATCGAGTCGCCAAGCGGCATGATCTTGACCGTGCCGGTTGCCGAGATCACACCCGAGGCGCAGACGGTCAGGAGCACAATGCAGCAAAGGATGCCCAGATGAGTGATTTTCATACTACTCCCCGCAGGATCGCCAGATCAATGGTATGTACAAATACTGTTCGCACCTTGTTAAGCGTAACGGCACGCTGCGAAGGCGGGACCGGGATTTATATGGTAAGCG